>JAABRJ010000511.1 GCA_011390985.1 Desulfobacteraceae bacterium | reverse complement strand
GCCTTAAATACCCATCCCTCCTTGAGATTTGTGCGCCTTGAAATAGGCGCTTTTTTGAAACCGTCTTTTTTAGCCTTTTTACCGGTCCATCAAACTTAGTTGGTCCTGAAAAACTCATTTGATGACGGAAAATGGCCTTGGCACGGTTCTTTGGAAAATAATTAAGTTTATGCGCATCCCCCCTCTTCATCTCACAATAAGAATACGCAAATCGAACCTTATGCCCCAAATCTTGCCGTCAGAGCAGCCAAGGTCATGTTTGCGGCGATCTCGTTGTGCGGAATCAGTACGTACCGTCAGGGTTTATTGCCGCAGCTCTGGGCAGGGCGGGTTGCATGGGCGCACCATTTTCCCGCAGCTTCCATTTTGGCGATAATGATTGGGTCTTCCATCTGGTTGCTGGCTTTAGGTTCGAGCATGAATATCCTATCAGCGGTTTCAGCCACGAAATCAGGTTGGTATTCGAGATGCTCGGCGCCATGCCGGTAAAAGATCTGGAATTGCCCTTTGGCGGGCTTGAGCCATTTGAGCGAGTCGCGATCAAGGATCAAAGCGAGTTTTCGTTCCGCCTCGGAATCAAATTTCTGTACTGTGTATAGACAACGCTCGAAACCCCCGAACAGAAATTTGGACATATTGCTTTTGTCTTCAGGTGACACCCGATAATCCGCCAAAACGTGTCTAAGGAAAAAGGAGGCAGCCGTGGGAGATCTGCACGAATTCTTCAAGCAAGACCGATTTGCGAGCAGCGTCGGGATTGAATTGCTCAAGGCCTCCAAGGGGGGCGCCCGGGCCAAGATGGAGATCCGCGAAGACCACTTGAACGCCGTCAACATCGTGCACGGCGCCGCCATCTTCACCCTGGCGGACCTGGTATTCGCCGTGGCCTCCAATTCCCATGGCACCGTGGCAGTGGCCATCAACGCCAACATCTCGTTTCTGAAAGCCGCCGGGCAGGATTCCCGAACCCTTTTCGCGGAGGCCAAGGAAGTTTCCCGGAATTTCAAGCTCGCGTCCTATACCGTGCGGGTCACCGACGACCAGGATGAACTGATTGCCATTTTTCAGGGAATGGTCTACCGCAAAAAGGACAGAATCTTTTCGTGAGGTTTCGATGGTATCCACATCCAAAACCCCGGGCTGCACTACGGGTGTCGTTGCAACCGGTGCCCTGGTTCTATTTGCGTGCCTCGGACTGGCCCGCTTCGCCTATACGATGCTGCTGCCGGGCATGCAGGCCGGGCCGGTCATCGGCGGCAACGGCATGGAAATCATCTTCGCCGGATTTCTCATCCCGCCGCTCAACCACGGCCATGGCGTCGACGGGTGGCGCATGGGGTGGAGGGTAATCGGGCTCATCGCCCAGGTGGCAGCCGCCTGTGCCGCCCTGTTGCTGCGCAGCCACACCTTGGATCTGGGGCTGGAAGCGATCGGCCGCCCCCAGTCGGGGCCGCGGTTCACAAAGCCTACCGGGCCGCAGCCGGGTAATGAATGCCCCCCCACAATTCTTCGACAGATACGAGGTCCTGATCCTTGAGCCGAAGTCATTTCACACGACCATTTCACGATAGACCGGCCAGAGAAACGATTTTTCCCCCGATTTACCAGCACCGGACGCGGTTCACGGGTTTGCAGTAAAACCGGACACCTCGCGCCGAACTGAAACAACTCGCCATCCGGATTTTTCGGACGCCGTTCAGTTCCCAAACCGGGAATCGAATCGGCCATGATCACCGGCCGAAAACCGTGCTTATCAGGTACGCGCTATAGCCCACATAGCAGGCCAGCAATGCTCCGCCCTCAAAGCGGTTGATGCGGCCGGGACCACGAAACCCATAGCCGAAGACGAACAGCGAAACGGTCAGCACGGCCATGACCAGGATGTCCCGGGAGAAGACCTCGGGCCCCACCGCCATCGGGTGGATCGTTCCGGCGATTCCCACCACGGCCAGCGTGTTGAACAAGTTGGAGCCCAGAATATTTCCCAAAGCGATGTCATGCTCCCCTTTGCGGGCCGCGATCACGGAAGAAGCCAACTCGGGCAGAGAGGTGCCAACGGCGACGATGGTCAGACCGATGATCAGATCACTGACGCCGAAACCATGGGCGATTTCCACCGCCCCCCAGACCAGCATACGCGAACTGACAATCAGCAGCACCAGCCCGACGACCAACCAGAAGATGGCACGCCGGATCGGCATGGCGTCAACCTCCAACTCCTGCGCCATTTCACTGCCAAACGCATCCGCCTTTTTCTGCATGCCCTGCCAAATGGTCCAGGCCATCAATCCGGCGAACACTCCCAGCAGCACGAACGCGTCGATGCGGGAAATCTCCCCGTCCCAGAGCTGCCAAGCGGCCAGTGCTGTGATAACGGTGAGAATGGGCAGCTCCTTGCGCAACACCTGCGAATGAACGGCAATGGGGCTGATCAGCGCCGTAATGCCAAGGATCAGAGCAATGTTGGTGATGTTCGAGCCATAGGCGTTCCCCAGGGCGATACCCGGGTTCCCCTGAGAAGCGGCCAAGGCGGAGACCACCATCTCCGGCGCAGAGGTGCCGAAGCCGACGATCACCATACCGATCAGCAGCGGCGGCATGCCGAAATGACGTGTGGTGGCGGCGGCCCCTTCCACAAAGCGGTCGGCGCTCCAGACAAGGAGGGCAAGACCAAAAGCGACAGCGAGAAATGCGGCAGTCATACAAAACTCCTGCTTTCGATATTCGGCGGTCTACTGAAACAAACGCTCGCCCTATTTTAGGTTCGCGCCTCCTCCTAAAATAAGCGCATCCAAAGGTTGCCGGAAGCCTGCTGATAAAAAGGGTACGATCGCCGATCGTAGATAAATTCTTTGCCGTTACCATTCCGAATCGGCAATGTAGATGAAGGTCCCCGGTTCAAGCCCTTGGTTGGCCATGTATCTGGAAATATTTGAAAGAATGGTGTTGTTGATCGTTTTGTCGGAACCGTTGCCGTCTTCGGTTCTACCGGAAATGGGAACGGTCCGGTCCACACACAGAAGCGATATCACAAACTTCTTGAGATCCGGTCGGTAATTTTTGCTGTGGCCGTAGGTGATTTTAAAAGGATGGTCATGTTTTTCGGTGTCATAAAGGTCATATTCGCCTTGGACACTGACCGATGTGGTGTCAAAGCTAGACATGTTTGGCATCGACATCAAACACGCTGACGGCCCTCCGGGTCCTTCCGGTAGGCGCGCTTACCTGCGGGGGCCAGGATATTTAAGGGGGCGCCATTGCACTTGACCAAGGAGAATGGCGATGAGCTACACTGGCTGCTTCGCTCCTCGGCCACCTGACCTGGAAGCTGAAAAAGGCGCCAGCGCTGACGAATTGACACTCAGCCCGGCGGAGGGTTTTCCAGGGAAAAGGTGATAAGCCCTTTTTCACGGTAAGGCCGCCGCTATCACCCGCAGACCTTGAAGCAAAGCTGGCGTGGGATAGCCGTCAGGTGGCAACAAATGCTTCTGCTGAAAAGCGCGGATCGCGGTGACTGTGCGGAGACCCGGCAAGCCGTCCACTGAGCCCGCCTCGAAGCCGAGGAAGTTGAGAAGCTGCTGGATCTCCTCGATCTCGTAACGCGAGAGCGGCGCATGCTCCGCATCCCGACCTGTCGCGATCTGCGGCAGCCCGGCGATGCGGTCCGCGAGATGGCCGACGGAGATTGCGTAGTTGATGGAATTGTTCCAACGCATGATGGCACGGAAGTTGTCGTAAACCAGGAAGGCGGGGCCTTTGTGACCCTGCGGTAGCGTGATGGAGCCTTCCCTATCCACCAGCGGCAATGTCTTGCCGTCAGTCCGCCGCACCCCAAGCGCCGACCACTCCGCCAGCCTCTTTTTGACCTTCATCGTGGCTAACATCAAGTCGAAGTCTCGCGGCAGGAGCACCTCCCAGCCCCAGGTTTCCCCCGGCCGCCAGCCCAGTTTGGAAAGGAAATTGGCCGCGGAAGAGAAGGCGTCCGGCAGGCTGCCCCAGATGTCCTTGCGGCCGTCACCGGTATAATCCACGGCGTAGCCGATGAATGTGGAAGGGATGAACTGCATCTGCCCCATCGCCCCGGCCCAGGAGCCCGTCATCGCATCTGGCGCGATGTGGCCTTCCTCGATAATTTGCAGCGCCCCCAGCAGCTCCGCCCGGAAAAAACGGGCGCGGCGCTGGTCGTAGGCCAGCGTCGCCAGCGCGTCGATCACGCGGAAGCTGCCCAGATAGTCGCCAAAGTTTGTCTCCAGTCCCCAGAACGCGATGAGATAGCGCGGTGGCACGCCGTATTTGACGTGGATTTCGTTCAGCAGGTCGCGATGTTTTGCCAGCAGCTCCCGGCCGCGTTTCACCCGTTCGTCGCTGACGCGCTGGCGAAGGTAGGCCCAGAAGGTCTGCGTAAACTCCGGTTGGCGGCGGTCGAGTTCGATCACGGCCATCACCGGCACAATATCGCGCAGCGCCGCATCCAAGGTCGCATCCGAGATGCCTTTCCCGCGCGCCTCGTCGCGCAGCACCTCTATCCAGTCCCGGAAAGCCTGCTCGGAAATCGCCTCATTCGCCACAGCCAGTCCCCAGAACGCGATGAGATAGCGCGGTGGCACGCCGTATTTGACTAGGAAATCGCCTCATTCGCCACAGCCTTGCCGGCCTCTTCCTTGGCATGCACGTTACCCTGCCATGACGCCAGCAACAAAGCCACACCAATCGCCACTACCAGTGCAAATCTCCAGCGGCTCGTTGTGCTCCGCAAATTCATCCAAGCTTCTCCTCGCCGCCCCAGGCCAACTCGTAGCCAATTGCTCTTTCAGCACCTGCCCGGCTAATGCCAAAAGCGGGATTGGGAATTTACTTTCAGTGTTTCGATTTTGTTACTCAGTTGCTCAGTGAACCCAATCCTCATGGCTGTCGAGACTGTCGGACAGAAGCGCCGTAAAACTTGCTAAAATTCCTGCCGCCACGACGACCAAGAACATCACCGCATTGATGGCAAGAACGATCTTCAGCGTCCCGCTCTGCCGCTTCCGGAGAATATCAAGCTCGGAACTTTTTTCGCAGCACACTCTCATAAGCCACCCCAACGTTCCGCATAACCGGCCAGCAATGGAGCGCAGCGGAATTGCAACCCGACTTTATGCGATTGTTGAACGAAGCCGCTGCGCGGCAGAAAAGGTGAAAATGGTGTAAACTCCTTTTCAAGCGTGTTCAATTCTGGGCACCCTCAACTTTATGTTTCGGTACGCCCTGAAAAAACCACAAATCCCTGCAACACCATCCCTTCTTTGTTCCTGAAAAAAGATATTTTCATATCACTTGACCGGGTCTGTTCAACTACCGGATATCCATGTCAGTTGGGCATAATTACTACTTGCCTGCCAATGTGAAGTAGCTGGTCATTAAATTTCGGTAGTTCGGAATGTGGTTGGAGAATAGCGTGCCAAGACCTTCAATGTCGTTACGCCAGTCGCGGTGTAGCTCACAAGCCATTCCAAACCAATTCATCAACTGTACGCCAGCGGCCTGCATCCGCAACCATGCGCTATGACGGGTGACATCATTGAAAGTGCCAGAGGCGTCGGTTATCACAAACACTTCATAACCCGCCTCGACGGCGGAGAGTGCGGGAAAGGCTACACAGACTTCAGTAACCACTCCAGCTATGATGACTTGCTTTCGCCCGGTCTGCTTGACTGCATTGACGAAATCTTCGTTGTCCCAGGCGTTGATGTTGCCGGGGCGAGCGATGTAGGGCGCATTCGGGAACATTTCTTTCAATTCCGGTACGAGCGGCCCATTTGGGCCGTTCTCAAAGCTGGTGGTGAGGATGGTCGGCAAATTGAAGTACTTGCCGCAGGCTCCAACAGCCAGCACGTTGTTTTTGAACTCGCTGGGCGAAAAGTCCTGAACCAGCGAGATTAGGCCCGCCTGATGGTCCACTAGCAGTAAAGCGGCATCGTCTTTGGAAAGCCGAGTGTACTTGAATAATTTGCTCATGTTTTATACCTCCTATGGTGATCGATCCGGTTTGGATCGGGATTGATGCCCAACCCTGCCCTTCACCGGCGGGAACTAAGCGCAGTATAGTTCTCGTCCGTGTGCAGGGGCCTTGTTATGACGGGGGTCCTTTTCATTAATCGCTTCTTTAAAGAAAAGGAAAACATGCCGACTTGAAATAAACGGCATCAGGGCGCTGCGCGAACGGTTCTATTTTTCATTTGAGCTGGCTGTCCTTGCTGCCCCTTCGATTGAACAGCTCCGGCGTCCGCTGCTGTTTTTCCACCGCTGACTGGCAGGCCAAGCACAAGCGAACCCCCGGCACGGCGTTGCGCCGGGCCTCCGGGATGGGTTCCTCGCACATCTCGCAATGCCTCAGGCTTTCGCCCTCCGGCAGCCGGCTCCGGGCCAGCGTGACGGCCTCGGCCACACTGGCATCGATTTGTTGCTGCACGTCCCCGTCACGGGACCAGCCTACGGCCATGATGCGCTCCTGTGAAAATAGTCACCGATGGAATTACTGCTAAAATACTAATGCCGCTTCGCATAAAATGCAAAACCGGGTCAATGCGCATCACGCCCCATCCCTCGATCTTCATGCTGATTTTGAACACCACGATTTTTATTTCTTAACGATTTCAATCTACTACGAGACACAAAAAACCCCTTGGCACTACCATCCGGTACTTTACCCTGTCATTGCACGGCGCGGATCGTGGGCGGAAGCACGCCGACCTGGAGGGTGCGTCGACCTTACGCAACACAGTCTCCACCCTCGTTTTGCCCTGTAACCTATTGATGTAAAATAAGAAATGACGCCTGCCGACATGGGCAACGTCAGATTAGAAAGGAAGCGTTTTTCTCCCCCGATTTCCTTGTGCCGGACGAGGGGTAACGGGTTTGCAGTTCAGCCGGAAACCGGAAATCGCGCTCTAACTTCCCCGCCTTTTTTTGCCATCCGAAACCAGCCCCACCGACATCGTTTCGTTGTATTTTGACCCGATCCGTGGCATGGATTGCCGGCCGCTATTCGGTTCTGTTTGCCGGGAGACCGAAATCGGGTCGATATTAGGGGTTTGGAAACATATGCGCCTGCGAAACACTATTCAAATCAAGAGGATATGACTCCTGTGCAGCATCGTGGGTTGGGCATGAAATTCAAACTTTTCTTCGTTCTTTTCACCTTTCGTCGCGTCACATCACCCCCAAAATCCATCCCTCGACTTGCGCGACATGGTATTCGCCTGGAAGCATGTCCGGCTTGAGAAATTTACCGAGGCTGCCATCCGTATCAACCTGCCGCAACCAGGCGGCAGCAACGTAGGCATCGTGCTGGTCGGGCGTGCGGCCCGCCCGTGGAGTGCTCTTGCTCCACAGCGATGGGTAAACCTCCACCAGCGCGGATTTCCCGGACGGGATATCCCAGCCGTCGAAGGGCCAGAAGTGAACCCGGTCTCCAAGCTGATTGCGCAGGTAGCGGAGCCAGGGCAGCCCGGCGTGGGTTGATTTGGCCACTGAACCAGGCACGTCAAAGTGAAAGACCGACTTGGCCCCGGCTCGCTCCTCGGTTATCCGTCGCCAGCGGGCACTGCCTGAACGGGCATCGCCTTCGCCCCGTGAACCGTGGCGAATGAAATCAACGTAGGTGTGTTCGGCATCGGTCGGCCAGTGTTTCTGGAAATCGTCGAGGAAAGTCGGCCAGGCTGGCTCCAGCCAATGAACCTCGAAATACCGCAGGGGAAAGGAAAAACCGTGGTCAATGCCAACGATGGTGGGCACATCCCCGGATAACTGCTCCGCCAGCCATTCCACCAGGCCGCGCCGAGTCCAGTACTTGCGAGGGCTGGGCGGCGGTTCCACCTCCACCGGCACAGACTCGCGGTTGACCTCGTAAACCCGAAGCCCCTTCAGACTGGAATCCGGGGTTTCCGCGCCGGAGTAGTCGATGCCGATATAGCGTTGGAAGGCAGGATGCGTCATAAACTCTCTTTCAGAAATCTACGTGGTCGGTTACTTGGTCGGGACTTGATCGTTGCGCCAGTGCATGTCGCAAGCCGTGTCACGAGTTTGTCGCAAGTTTCACCCCCCAAGTCACACCTCAAGTCGATCCCATCTCAATATGGGTCGGGTTGCTGCCGACGGCAGTTATCCGAAATTTCCGGATAACTGCATCTTCATCCGATTCCTGGTGATGTCTGCCGCTTTTCCTCCTGACGAACCGTTAAGCATTGCTTAACAGTTGCGGTCTCAGTTCTCTAAAACCTGAACTATCCAGAATTCCCGGACAGTTGCCACACCGAGGCCATCCGTACCAGCTATTCGAAAAATTCGAATAGCTGCGTTGTCACCCGATATTCACCGGCACCGATATTTTGTCGCAAGCCGTGTCGTGAGCCTGTCACAAGTTTTGTCGCGAGTCTGTCGCAAGTTATCCACCGCCGTGCTGGGCCATCACCTGGCGGCCCTTGTCTGTCAGCCGGTATTTCTGTTTGCTGCTGCGCGGCTTGTCAGGGATGGTCATTTCAATCAGTCCGGCATCCAGAGCTGGGAGCAGATAGGCCTTGCGGAAATGTTCATCGTCTTTCAACCCGAGCGCCTCTTTGAGCTGTTGCCGGGTCATCACTCCGGCAAAAACTGAGAGTAGTCGGACTTCCGGGGTAACTTCCAGTGCGACTTCCGGGGTCGACGAGCTCACGGTATCCAGGATCATCCGCAACATGAAGGCGATGAACGGGGCGGAATCGGTCTTTTTGGTGCTTTCCTGAATAGCCTGGTAGTACTCGGCTTGGTGCTCGAAAATCAGGCTTTCCACCGGGATATCGGCGAACAGGGGATTCCAGCGGGCCAGAATCAGGCTCTGCCACAGCCGCCCCATGCGGCCGTTGCCGTCGGCGAAGGGGTGGATGAATTCGAATTCGTAGTGAAAGACCGAACTGGCGATGAGCGGGTGCGCGTCGGTGTTGGCCAGCCAGCCGAATAGGTCTCCCATCAATTGCGGCACTCGGTCGGCGGGCGGGGCCATGTGAATCACCTGTTGGCCCGCCATCACCCCCACGCCGCCATGTCGATACAGCCCCGCCTCGTCAATCAGACCGGTCATCAGAATCCGGTGCGCTTCCAGCAGATCCTTTTCGTGCTCTGGCTTCCAGCTGTCGAACCGGTCGTAGGCGGCCAAGGCGTTTTTCACCTCCTGCACCTCGCGGGGCGGGGCGATCACCCGCTTGCCCTCCAGAATCGCGGTGATCTGCGCCTCGCTCAGGGTGTTGCCCTCGATGGCCAGCGAGCCGTGAATGGTGCGGATACGGTTGATGCGCCGCAGCCGCAAGGCTCTCGCCTGATCGGTGAGCACGGTCAGCCGCCCGATGGCCTCGCTGATCGCGGCGACCCGGTTCAGGATCTCAGGGGTAATGGTGTAGGGCGGCTGGTAGGTGGATTTCGTCATGCCGCACCTCCCCCGAGTAAAG
>JAABRJ010000510.1 GCA_011390985.1 Desulfobacteraceae bacterium | reverse complement strand
CTCCAGCCCCTCGCCATAGGAAACCCGCTGATCGATATCCTGGACGAGCAGCTGATTGATGCGCGGCATCAGCTTTTTGGCCTGATCGATTTCCGGATCGCTGCCGTCGCTGTAAGCCCCGATGGCGATCATGTCCTCGGCGCTCTTGAAAGCCGCCATCACCTGGACGGCCTTGCTGCGCAGGGCCAGATGCTGGGGCTCGATCACATCCCGCATGACGCGGCTGACGCTCTCCAGCACCTCGATCGCGGGGTAGTGGCCGCGGTTGGCCAGCTTGCGCGAGAGCACGATATGGCCGTCGACAATGGAGCGGACGGTGTCGCCCACCGGATCGTTCATATCGTCGCCCTCCACCAGGACGGTGTAGATGCCCGTTATGCTGCCCCGCCCCTGGAGGTTGCCGGCGCGCTCCAGCAAAACCGGGATCTGGGCGAAAAACGAGGGGGTATAGCCGCGGCTGGTGGGCGGCTCCCCGGCCGCCAACCCGACATCCCGGGAGGACATGGCAAAACGGGTGATCGAGTCGACGATCAGCAGCACGTTTTTCCCCTGGTCCCGGAAATACTCCGCCAGGGTGGTCGCCAGGTAGGCGCCGCGCATGCGCACCAGCGGCGGGGCGTCGGAGGTGGCCGCCACGACCACGGCCTGGCGCATCCCTTCGACGCCCAGGGTTTGGGCCACGAAATCCTTGACCTCCCGACCGCGTTCACCGATCAGCCCGATCACGGTGACATCCGCGGCGGTGTGGCGGGTCATCATCCCCATCAGCACGCTTTTGCCCACACCGGAACCGGCCATGATGGCCACCCGCTGGCCGCGCCCCAGGGGCACCATGGTGTTGATCGCCCAGATGCCCACATCCATGAGCTGCCGGATCGGCTCCCGCTCCATGGGGTTGATCGGTCTGCCATGCAGCGGGTAGCGCGCGTCGGCGGCGATCGGCCCCTTGCCGTCGATGGGCCGTCCCAACCCGTCCACCACCCGGCCCAAAAACCCCCGGCCCACATCGGCCCGGGGGCTGGTGTCGATCAGCGCGATCCGGCTGCCGGGTCGAATCCCGCGGGTGTCGCCGTATGGCATCAGCAGCAGGCGCGCCTCCTTGAAGCCCACCACCTCGGCCAGCAGTTCATGGCCGTGGTCATTGGCGATCCGGCACAGGCTGCCGATGCTCACGTCCGGGCCGGTACCCTCGGCAATCAGGCCGATAACCTTGGCGATGCGCCCTTCGAGGCGCATGCCGACAGCGGCGGCCACGGCTTCGTTATAAGGCTCCCAGTTGATGTTCAGATCAGGGGTCATGAACAAAGGCTGTTTTTGGGGGCTTCCGCAGGCGGTGGCCCGAATCAATCTTCCGCCGCCGACATCTCGGCGGTCGTGGTTTGCGGCCGCGGCGCAGTTTCCAGGAGGCATTGGCGAACGGCTTCCAGGCGCGCCTCCAGGGTGGCATCGATCGCGCCTGAACGGGTTTCAATGCGGCAGCCGCCCCGGCTGACGGACGGATCGGCCTGCAGGCTGAGTTGTTTGAGCCCGCGGATTTCGGCCATCAGGGGTTTTTTGAGGGCCTCGAGGTACTCGTAGTCCTCGGGGTTGACCTCGATGACGACCGCCACCGGTTCGGGAATCTGCTCGAAGGCTTTCAGGATCGTGCGCCGGACCACTTCGTGGTCCAGCGCCACCTGCCCGCACACCACCTTTTCCGCGACGCGCCCCACCAGCGCGATGATCTGGCGCTCGTAGGTCCGGCAAAGCGTTGGCCACAAGTGCTCGGCGGCGGTGAGCAGGCTGTGCAGGTTTTCGGCCACCTCGGCCGCCTTTTCCATTCCGGCGGCAAAACCCTCGGCTTCTCCCCGCGCCAACCCCTCCTGGTAGCCTTCCTGGCATTGGGCCGCGGCATCCGGGGCTGTCTGGCCGGGCAGTTCCTGGGGGGCGGGAAGGTCGTGCGCGGCGTCGCTCCCGGGGTAGAGCGCACTGAACCCGGCCTCGGCATCTTTTGCGGCCCGGGGTTCCGTCGTCCAGCCGCTGTCCGCGACGGGAGCGCTGCCGAAATTCATCGGCTGCCACTCGGCCGCCCGCCGCGGGGTGTGGAAGGCATCAGACAAGAACGTCCTCCTTGCCCTTGCCGCCCAGCACGATGGATCCTTCGGCTTCCAGCTCCTTGGCGGCCCGCACGATCTGCTGCTGGGCCTGCTCGACTTCCGCCAACCGCACGGGGCCCATGACCTCGAGGTCTTCTTTCAGCATTTCGGCCGCACGCGAGGAGAGGTTGGTGAGAATCTTGGCCTTCATCTCCTCGCTGGCGGTCTTCATCGCCAGCACCAGCTGCTGGCTTTCCACCTTTTTCAGGATCTCACGGATGCCGCGGTCGTCGATCTTGACCAGGTCTTCGAACACAAACATCATTTCACGGATTTCGGTTGCGAGGTCGTTGCGCTCCTCCTCGATAGACTCCAGAACGGTATCCTCCGTGGCCCGGTCCACGCCCCCGAGAATCTGGACCAGCTTCTCCAGCCCGCCTGCCGCCGCAGCGGCGTTGTCCAGGTTGCTGAGATCCGACTGCAGGGCCTGATCAACGGCTTTGACCACCTCGGAGGGCACCTGCCCCAGGTTGGCGATGCGCATCGCGATGTCCCCCTTCTGCTCGTCCGGCAGGGTCATCAGGATCTCGGATGAAATTTCGGGCGGAAGATAGGAGAGTATCATGGCGATGGTCTGGGGGTGCTCGTTCTTGATCCGTTGGGCCAGGGCGTCGAGGTCCACCTCACGGCTCCACTTGAAGGGCACCGCCTGCTTTTTTTCGCGGATGTGATTGACGAGCGCTTCGGCGGCCTTGGGGTCCAAAGCCTGCGCGATCGCCTCCTGGATAAAACTGTCCCCCGGCACCAGCACCTGGTCCTCCTGACGATAGCCGGCGATAAAGGCTTCGGACACCGCGGCGAGCACGTCGCCGGGGATATGCTCGATCTCCGCCATGATTCCGGCGACCTTCTTGATCTCGTTTTCCGTCATTTTCTTGAACACCGCCGATGCAAACTTTTCGCCCATGTTCAGCAGGAAAACGGCCGCCTTCTGGGGACCGGTCAGATTCTGGGGATCCAGCTTGCTTTTGATCATGATGAAGACTCGTTCAGCCAGCCCTTGATGAGACCCGCGGATTTTTCGACATCATTCTGGGCCAGCTCGGCCGCCTGCTGCCGGGGGGAAAGGCGGTCGGGCGCCGGCAGGGCCTCCCGCTGTTCGTTGGCGATGGCTGCCCGGCCTTTTTCACCGCCGGCCAGGGCCGGCTTGACCGCCTCGGTTTTGAGGTCCCGCATGGTTTTCAGCAGCGGCCGGACCACGAAGAAAAATACCAGCAGCACCAGCAAGACGTTGAGCAGGCTGCGGCCGGAGTGGCGCACCAGCCGGACCCAGTCAACCCCTTCGGGTTTTTCCACTTGCAGGTCTTCCATGTCCGAGAAGGGAAAGGATTCCACCGAGATCTGGTCTTCGCGGTCGGCACTGTAGCCCATGGCATTTTTGACGATTTTGGAGAACTGGGCCAACTCCTCCGCCGTTCGCGGCACGTATTGGCGAACCAGCCGGCCTTCCTCCTCGGCGGATACATATTTGCCGTCCAGCACCGCGGCCACCGAAAGGCGGCTGAGGCTGCCCACCGGTCGAGCCGTGCGTTTGACGGTCCGGCTGATTTCAAAGTTGACGGTTTCATCCTGGCGCGAGCTGCTGTCGGCGGTTTCACGGCTATAGCTGCCGCCGGCTGCGTTGATGGGGTCCACACTGGAAACATTGGCGTTGGGACTGGATTTGCGGCTGGCGCTTTCGTTCACGTTCTGCTGGCTGCGCACCACCTGGCTGTCCGGATCGTAGATCTCCTCGTCGATCTCCACCTGGTCGAAGTCCATCTCGGCGTTAACCCGCACGATGGCCCGGCCCTTGCCGACGATCTGCTCCAGCATGGTCTGGATCCGGTGGGTCAGGTCCTGCTCGTAGCTTTTACGGTATTCCAGCTGACTGGCGGCCAGAGTGCCGGCCTTGTGCTCCTCGCCGCCGCCCTGGGAAAGCACCTTGCCCAGGGTGTCCACCACGGTGACCCGGTCGGGTTCGAGCCCTTCCACCGCGCTGGCCACCAGGTGCACGACGGCGCTGACCTTTTCGGGCGAAAGACTGGAGCGCAGCTTGAGCAGCACCGATGCCGACGGCGGCCGGGCCTCCTCGACAAACACCGACTCCTTGGGCATCACGATCATCACCTTGGCGTCGTCGACCTCTCTGAAATCCCGGATGGTGCGGGCCAGTTCCCCCTGCAGGGCGCGCTGGAAATTGAGCTTCTGAACGAATTCGGTGGTGCCGAACTCGGTTTGGTTGAAGATTTCAAAGCCTACGGCGCCGCCCTTGGGAATGCCCGCGCCGGCCATGGAGAGACGAATTTCGTAGACCCTCTCGGCCGGCGCCAGGATGATGCTGCCGCCGCCGTCCAGCCGGTAGGGGACCCGCTGTTCCTTGAGTTTCTCGACGATCTGGGCGGCGTCCTCCGCGGAAAGCCCCGTGAAGACCGGCTGGTATTCAATCCGGTTGGCCCAAAAAAACATGAGGCCGAAGCCCCCCAGCACCGTCAAAGACACGGCCGCCATCAGAAGCCTGCGCGCAAGGGGCATGGCGCGGAAGAGGTGCACGATCTGTTGCAGAGCCGAATTCATTCTGGCTGGTCCGTTGATTCGCTGAGGTTCATCAGGCCGGGGCAGGGACCGCAGCGAGGGCGGTCAGCGGCCGGCCGTTCGTCGTTTGGGGTTGGGAAGGCGGCGGCATTGTTTCTTGCCGAGAACCTTAGACCGACATCTGCATGATTTCCCGGTAGGCGTCCATGGCCTTGTTGCGGACCTGGAGCATCAAACGCAAGGAGAGATCCGCCTTGCTCATTGCCAACATTCCTTCATGGATGCCGATCTCCCCGCGAACCACCTTTTCGGCAGCCCCGTCGGCGGCCTGCTGCAACTGGTTGACTTCCCCGATGGCGCTCTTGAGGGTGTCGTTGAAGCCTTCCGACCGCTGCAGTGCCCCCCGCCCGTTTGAAAGCGGCAGGGCCGTGGCAGGGGTGTCGATTTTAATCCCGTTCATACGCAGTCCTTTCAGTCCGGCGGATCGGATTATTTTCCGATCTCAAGAGCCTTGAGCATCATCCCGCGGGTGGTGGAAAAGGCGGTCACGCCGGCGTCGTATGACCGCCGCGCCACCACCATGTCGGCCATTTCGGTCAACAGGTTGATGTTGGGCATGGCCACGTAGCCGCTCTCGGGGTCGGCATCGGGGTGAGCCGGATTGTAGACCATTCGGGGCTCGTTGAGGGCTTGCAGCACCTCGCTGACTTCCACACCGCCGGCATCTTCGCGCAGCCGATCGAACACCGCCCGGAAGCTCTCCAGCGGTTTGGCCGCAAACACCACCATCTTGCGGCGGTAAGGGCCGCCGGCTTCGGTGCGGGTCGTTTCGGTGTTGGCCAGGTTCTCGGCGATCACGTCCATCTTGCTGCGGTGCGCGTGCAGCCCGGACGCACTGACATTGAGGGCCCTGAAGAGCTCCATTATTGTCCTCCTTCGGTTATGGCCTGGCGCAGCATCCCGATCTTGCGCAGGAGCAGTTCGACACTGCTGCGGTATTGGATGTTGTTTTCCATCAGGTGCGTCATCTCACGGTCGATATTGACCGAATCCAACCCCGGACCGGCCTCGCCCTCCGTAACGCCGCAACGGGCCGTGCGGACCGCTGCGGCCGCCGGCAGATGACGGGCATTGGGGGTCGCGATTTTCCTGTGCCCGTCGGCCATGACGGAATCCAGGGTCTTTTGAAAGTCCAGATCTTGGGGCCGGTAGCCGATCGTGTCGAGATTGGCGATATTGCCGGCGATCAGGGCGTGCCGTTTGGCGGTGACGCCCATGGCCTTGCCGAGCAGCCGGGTGGTGTCGTCAAAAATAAACATCTCTGCCATCTGAGCGCTCCTTTGGAAATTTCCGGGGACCGGCATGAAAAACTTGCCGGCCGACCTGTTCGCCAGAGGGTTAAAGCAATCCCCGTGCCGAATTATGAACGCCCCGGACCGCTATCCCAGGCCAGCCAGCGTGCGGGCGGTGTCGTCAGGAAGGGCCGCGTGAGCGCTGCAAAACGCGGAAGGGGCGACCGCCCTCTTCCGAGAGGCGCAAAAATAGCGAGGTCAGAAACTCTTTTCCTGATATTCGTTGAGCTTGTTGCGCAGGGTGCGGACGCTGATGCCGAGGACTTTGGCCGCGTGGGTGCGATTGCCGTCGGTGTGATCGAGGGCCCGCAAAATAAGCCGGCGCTCCGCCTCGCGCAGAGGCCCCGGCAACGGCTCAGGTGCGGCCGGGTCGGCTGCTGGCGGGTTTTCGGCCAGCCCCGGGCCGTCTTCGAGCAGCAGGTCGTCGACCGTGATCGTCTCCCCGCGGGTCAGCAGCACCGCCCGCTCGACGAGGTTCTCCAGCTCGCGCACATTGCCGTTGAAAGGCAGCTGCGCGAGCCTTTCAACGGCATCGTCAGTCAAATTCTTGACGGACCGTCCGTCAATCTGGTTGTATTTTTCGATGAAATGCCGGACCAGGAGCGGCAGATCGGCCATGCGGGCGCGCAAGGGTGGAATCTTCAAGGGGATGACGTTGAGGCGGTAAAATAGGTCTTCCCGAAAGACGCCCTCGGCCACGGCGGCTTTGATGTCACGGTTGGTGGTGGCAATCACGCGCACGTCAAGCTTGACCGGCCGGGTGCCGCCGACGCGGTCGACCTCCCCTTCCTGGAGCACCCGGAGCAGACGCGATTGCAGATGAAAGGCCATCTCGGTGATTTCATCGAGCAGCAGGGTCCCGCCCTGGGCCTGTTCGAAAATCCCCGTTTTCCGGCCGAAAGCACCGGTAAACGCGCCTTTTTCGTAGCCAAAGAGCTCGCTTTCCAGCAGAGACTCGGGCAGCGCACCACAGTTGATGGCCCGGAAAGGGCCTTCCCGGCGTTGGCTGCGGGCGTGTATGAAGCGGGCTAGAAGCTCTTTGCCGGTGCCGCTCTCGCCCTGGATCAAAACAGCCGCACGGCTGTCGGCCACCTGCTCGGCAAGGGTCAGCATGCGCTGCATGAACGGGTCCCGGGTGACAATCGCGCGCTCCGCGGAGCGCCGGCGATCGGGGTCAAGCCCCCCCCTGTCGGCAGCCATGACGCCGTCAACACGCAGCTTCAGCTGCTCCGGGTCCACCGGTTTGATCATGAAATCCAAGGCCCCGGCTTTCATCACGGCCACGGCCTCATCGACACAGGCCTGGCCGGAAAGCATCACGACAGCCGGGGCGTCATTTTGGGCCAAAGCCTGGCGCAGCAGTTCCAGGCTTCCGCAGCCGGGCAGGCGGCTGCCGGCGATCACCAGCCGAAACGGCTGCTCCTGGAGTTTGCGGAGCGCGTCGTTGCCGTCAATGGCGGTTGTCACGGGATAGCCCCACGCTTCCAGCAGCCGGCCCAGTGCGGCCCGCTCCTTATGGTTTTCCTCCGCTATGAGGATCTGGCAGTTTGGCGTCATGGTCCTTCAGACCGGATGGTGGTGGCGATCTCCGGCAGCGTTCAGGGCGCCGGTTCCTTTCCTGTACCCATGGCCCTCAGGCGTCCCGCCCCAGCTTGCCCTCAATGGCCAGCTGCCGCAGGGCCTCCTCGGCCAGGCGCGCCCAGAAGGGGTCATCGCTGGCCGCAACCTCCCGGAAGGCCAGCCGGGCCTGTTCGACTGCGGCGCTCTTCTGGTAGGTCTCCCCCAGAAGAAAGCGCAGGTCCGGATACTTTTGGGGCTGATCGGTGAACTTCAAGGCCATCGCCAGCGCATCGGCCGCCTTGTCAAGCGCCCCCAGCTCCAGGTAGACCTCTCCCAGGCGGCGGTAGGCCGTGAAAAGCGTCTCGTAGGCGTTATCGGACGCACCCGCCAGATGGTTGATGGCCTTGACCAGGCTCTCAGCGGCGGGCTGCGGACGCTTCAGCCCGCGATAGGCCTCGGCCATCCCCATAAGCGCCAGCCCCCGATCATGCTGCCCGGCCGCGCGCGCCAGCGCAGTTTGAAAACGGGTCAGCGCCTTGTCGTAGACGTTGTCGGCAACCAAGATCTGCCCGCAGCGGTAGCTGGCTTCTGCGGCGTGCGGCGCGTCGGGCGTCTTTTGCAGGAAGGTCTCGAGAAACGGCAGGGCCCTGGCGGAGTTGCCGGCGGCCTGAAGCGCCGCACCCAATTCGAAATCCAGTTCCGCCGGGCGCCGGCTTGACAGGTACAGATCGTGGGCGGTCCCCAGGGCCTCGGCAGCCTGGCGGTAAAGCAGGGCCTGGAGATAGGCTTTTCCGGCCGCGTGGAAGAGGTCGGGGCTCTCAACTTTCTTCAGGATCGCCCGGTCCGCTTCGAAACGCTCCAGAATGCCGGGGTAGTCTTCCGCAGCCGCCAGCCGATTGAACACACGCTGATAAGCCTCCTGGAAGATAAAAGCGGCTTCCTGGGTCAGTTCACGCGGGTATTTGTCGAAAAACGAGCGGATGGTGGCGATGCTTTTCTCGTCCTCGCCCGCGCCGCTGAAATGCTCGGCCAGGCTGACGAGGGCGAGGTTTGAGAGCGGGTTGTCCGGATATTCCGCCACGATCATGCGGTAGATCTTTTCCTTTTCGGTGCCGTCGGCGATTGCCTCGGCCTCCCGCAGGGAGCTGATCAGATCGCCGTCGGTTCCCGGGAACCGTTCGCGCACCAGCCGGTAGAACGGCAGGGCCTTGGCGGTCTGACCGAGATCCCGGTAGATATCCCCGATGCGGGTCAACAGGATGTGGTTCTGGCCGTTTTCCGGAAAGGCATTGAAGGCCGCGGCCAGGGTCTGACAGGCGTTTTCCAGTTGTCCGGTCTGGTAGTAGGCGTTGCCCAGACAAACCAGCAGATCAGGGGATGCGAAAACCCGACGCGGGCTGTCGGCCCGGATTTCGCTCAATACGGCAATGGCCTCCAACAGGTGGTTGGTGGCATACAGGGTTTGCCCCAGGGCCATCTTGGCCTCGACAACCGGCTGCGAGCCGGGGTAATCGTCGATGATTTTGCGAAAGGCGGCGACGGCGGCACTGTGATTTTTCTTTTCGACGTGCACCCGCCCCTGCCCCAGCAGCGCCTCCGGGGTCCCGCGATAATCAGGGTAGCGGTTTAATACCAGTTTGAAATACCCCCTGGCCTCCTCGAAATTGTTCAGCGCCAGGGCGGTGTTGCCCAGGGCGGTCAGCGCGTAGGGCAGCAGCCGGGACTGCGGAAACAGGTTGATGGCGTCCTGAAAGAGCTGCGCCGCCTCCAGCCGGGCGATGGCATCTCCGGATGCCTGGGTTTTAAATAGGCAGTGGGCGCGCAGAAAAAGACCGGCTTCGGCGCAGGCATCCCAGGCCCCGGGCGCGTCCGCCGGCAGCGCGGTGAGGTATTGCTCCAACAGCGCGGCCGCTTCGTGCCAGCGGTCTGCGCGACACAGGCGCACCCCCTGCTGAATGTCAGGCCCGGCCTGACACCCGGCTGTGCCGACCTCGTCGAGAAGCGCGTCCAGGG
>JAABRJ010000509.1 GCA_011390985.1 Desulfobacteraceae bacterium | reverse complement strand
AGGAGTGAGAATTAATTTACGGTAAGCCGAAGCGACTTCGAGATGCGGCGCAATGCGGAAATTGGGCTTCTTGCGGGATCGTCCAATTTTGAAGTCGGGCAATTCGATACCACAAGAGCATGTCATAGAGACACCCCCCCCAAACACTGCCTAGCGAGGGTTCTATTTTGAAAAAAACCGTCTTGTACGCCTTACTCCTCTCTTTCCTGTTGGCCCTCGCTGGGTGCAGTCATCTGGCGCCCGCTGGCCCCGCGGCCGGACCCGACCTCACCGCAGCGACAACCACCGACGGGTTAGAGCAAACCGACGCCGGTGCACAGGGGTTTAAAGGCGACCGATTGAACACCAGCGCTGCGGCCCGCGACCTCTCGGAAAACAAAAAAATCCAAACCACTCTGGACGACGCCCTTGATTTATGTCAGATGGCCCAGGACGCATGGCAGGAGGGGGAACTGGAAAAGGCCATCGACGCGCTCGATCAAGCTTATGATAATATACTAAAGGTCGATACCGAAGACAACGCCAAGGTGACCCAGCAGAAGGAAGATCTGCGGTTTATGATCTCCAAACGGATCCTCGAGATTTATGCCTCCCGCAATATCGTGGTCACCGGCAGTCACAATGCCATCCCGGTGATAGTGAACACCCATGTCCAATATGAAATCGACAGCTTCACCCGCGGTGCCGAAAAAAATTTTTTCGAAGAGTCCTATCGGCGCTCGGGGCTATATCGCCCTTACATCGTCGAGGCCCTGAAAGAAGTCGGGCTGCCCGAGGAGCTCTCGTGGCTGCCCTTGATCGAGAGTGGCTACCAGGTAGGCGCCCTTTCCAAGGCACGCGCGCTGGGTCTCTGGCAGTTCATTCCCTCGACCGGATACAAGTTTGGCCTCAACCGCGACCGCTATGTCGATCAGCGTTTGGACCCCTATCGGTCTACAACCGCAGCCATCGACTATCTCAGAGAACTGCACCAGATCTTTGGCGACTGGACGACCGTGCTGGCCGCCTACAACTGCGGCGAAGGACGGGTCCTGCGGGTCATCCGTGATCAGAACGTCAATTACCTCGACAACTTCTGGGATCTCTATGAAAGGCTTCCCCGCGAAACCGCTCGCTATGTGCCCCGCTTTCTGGCCACCCTGCACATCGTCAGCAACCCTGAAAAATATGGTTTGAACCGCATCCCGACCTATTCACCCTTGCCCTTTGAAACCGTGACGGTCCAACGCCAGGCGCACCTTCGGGATATCGCCCTGCAAATCGGTGTCAGCGAGCAAGACCTGCAGGCCCTGAACCCCGAATTACGGTTCAAGATCCTGCCTTCCGACAGCTACTCGCTTCGAGTTCCGCCCGAAAAAAGCGATCTTCTGCTTGCCAGCATCGACAAGGTGCCGCTCTCAACGGCACCGAGCCCGACGCATACCTATGCCTATCACCGGGTGAGCCCCGGCGAAAGCCTCTCATCGATTGCCCTGCGCTATCACACCAGCGTCGAAAAAATCATGCGAGCCAACAACTTGCAGAAAAGCCGCCATATCGTAACCGGCGCACGGCTTAAAATCCCCGTACAGGGGGCGATCGGGTTGGCAAACGCCACACCCTCCGGTGCCACCCCGAAGGCCACCACCCATGTGGTGCGAAGGGGCGACTCCCTCTGGAACCTCTCCAAGCGTTATGATACCACGGCCGTCAAAATCCAGAAATTGAACAAACTCCCCGGTACCCACCTCTACGTCGGTCAGGTGTTGAAGGTCGGGGAAACCGGCCGCACGGCAGCCAAAGATGGAAACGCCCGGACCTACCGGGTCCAAAAGGGGGATACCCCGTTCAAGATTGCCCAGCAAAATAACATTACCCTCAAGCAGTTCCTGCGACTCAACAAAATGGCGACCCACAGCAAGATATTCCCTGGTCAGGTGGTGCTGGTCGAGAACTGAGGTTTAGCCTCCTCCGCCCCCCGTTCGCACTGTTGCCGCACAACCCCAAAAGCCTCCGCCAACCGCGGGGGCTTTATAATTTTGGGCTCCCGGCAGAGATCGGGCCGGCCGCAGATGAATGGCTCTGACTGATGGGGTGGGGTCTTGTCGTCCCTTCCGCTCGGATTTGACGAGACTTTTGGACGACCGAATCACGATTTCTTAAATTGACTATTTTGATGGGTCTTGATAATTTGATCTAATTAATTGACTCCTTTAAACTCAAATCGTGAATGACCGGATAGGGCTGATCATGATTATCGCTGGAATCAAACTTACGTTTCTGGGAATGACAGTGGTGTTTCTTTTCCTGCTGCTCCTGGTCTTTTGCGTTAATATTTCCTTCCGGTTCCTATCCGCAGCCAATGCCAGGGAGCAGGCCGAGATGGAAGCCGCCACGCTGCTAAAAAGAAGGCGATCCCTTACCACCAAATCGACGGATGAAGTGCTGGTTGCCGTCATCAGCGCGGCTATCGCCGCGCATCGTGCCCGCACACTGCTGGTTAGGTAAAAAGGTTTTATTTTAGCCAATTATATTTTTGAAAATGGTGAACGATCATGAAAAAAATTCGTTTTATGGACACTTCTCTTCGTGACGGGTTCCAGTCGGTATTCGGCGCCCGCGCACTGACCGATGATTTCATCCCTGCTGTGGAATCGGCTGTTGATGCCGGCATCGAGCACATGGAGGCGGGCGGCGGGGCGCGTTTTCAGGCCCTCTTCATGTACTGCGGCGAATCGGCTTTTGACATGATGGACCGTTTCCGCGCAGCCGCGGGGCCGGCCGCAAGCCTTCAGACCCTTGCCAGGGGAATCAATGTGGTGGCGCTTTCGGCGCAACCGAAAGACATGATCGACCTTCATGCCAGGATGTTTAAAAAACACGGAATGACGCACATCCGCAATTTCGATGCGTTGAATGACGTCCGCAATCTCATATACTCGGGGCAATGCATTGCCGATGCCGGTTTGCACCACCAGGTTTCCGTCACCATGATGGAGCTTCCGCCGGGCTGCACGGGCGCCCACGACGCGCCGTTTTACATCAAAACGCTTCGGGAGATCTTGGACTCGGGGCTGCCGTATGATTCCATCTGCTTCAAGGATGCATCCGGCACATCCAACCCCAAAAAGTTCTACGATACCATCAAAGCCGCCCGCGCACTCCTGGGAGACGATGTGATCATCTGGGCACACACCCATGAAACCGCCGGCGTGGGCATCACGCAGTACAAAGCGGCCATCGAGGCAGGCTGCGACGGCGTCGACCTGGCCCGCTCCCCCCTGTCGGGCGGCACGTGCCAGCCGGATATACTCTCCTTATGGCACGCTCTCAAGGGTACGGAGTACACCCTGGATATCGATGTCGCCAAAGTAATGCAAGCCAACCGGGTTTTGCAGGACTGTCTGCAGGATTATTTCTTTCCCCCTGAATCCCAGCGCATATCGTCTGAAGTCATCCTGTCGCCCATGCCGGGGGGCGCATTGACCGCGAACACCATGATGATGCGGGACACCGGAACCCTCGATCTCTACCCCAAGGTTATCGAGGCCATGTCCGAATGTGTGGCGCGCGGCGGGTTCGGCACATCAGTCACCCCCGTATCGCAGTTTTATTTCCAGCAGGCCTACGCCAACGTGACCCAGGGGCCATGGAAAAAGATAACGGATGGCTACGGGAAAATGGTCCTGGGCTACTTCGGCCGCACACCCGTGGCACCTGATCCGGAAATTGTCCGGCTTGCCGAAGCGCAGCTTGGCAAGCCGATGTTCACAGGAGATCCCCTGGATGTCCTTGAACCGGGCATTCCCAAAGCAAAAAAGATTCTTGAAAAAGAGGGCCTGCCCGTCACAGATGAAAACATCTTCATCGTGGGGGCGCTGGAGACCCCGGGCGGCAACAAGGGATTGGACTTTCTGAAGGGCAAAAAGCCCATCAATGTGCGCAAGGTATCCGCTCAAACCGAAAAGGCGGCACCCGTCGCCGCATCACCGTCAACACCGGCGATGACCGGTCCGGCCGACTACACGGTGACCGTGGAAGGCAAAGCCTACCAAGTTACGGTCGAAGCGACCACCGGCGAAGTTAAAAAGGTGCAACCCGCCGCCACCGGCAAAGCAGTCAACGCGGTGGATGTCAAGGTCAAGCTGCAGGGCATTGTTTACGAGATCTTTGTCGCGGTTGGCGACCGCGTGCATCAGGGCGACACCCTGATGGTCCTGGAGGCGATGAAAATGGAAACACCGGTGGTCGCCCCTTGCGATGGTACGGTCGCATCCATCGAGGTGGAAAAAGACCAGGTCGTGAAACCCGAACAACTGGTCGCGACGATATCCTAGGCCAGGAGATTCAAGGATGCGCAATAAAAAAGTGGCAATCGGTTTCGCGCTCGTTTTTTTCCTGCTGTTCCCTTCCGCCTTGGCCCTGGCCGGGACCCCGTCGGCGGAAGTGCCGGCCACGCGGCAGGAATTGGCCCCCATGGGGGCCATGGTGACCGAGTTCGCTAAATCAACCGGGCTTTTCGGCTACCTCAGCCCCGCCTCGGGCAAATGGACCGAAGGGATCGGCAGCATCTTGATGGCCGGCGTGGGGCTGCTGATGCTGTTTCTGGCGATCAACAAAGGGTTCGAGCCGTTGCTGTTGGTACCCATGGGCTTTGGTTGCATCCTGGCCAACATCCCCCTGGCCGGCATCGCGAACCCGGGCGGAATTATTGACTACATATATCAAATCGGCATCAAAACCGGGGTCTTTCCGCTGCTGATCTTCATGGGCGTCGGTGCCATGACCGATTTCGGTCCCATGATCGCCAACCCGAAAACCGCACTCCTGGGGGCCGCTGCGCAATTTGGCATTTTCAGCACGCTTATCGGCGCGCTGGTGCTGACTGAAATCGTACCTGGAATTCACTTTGACCTCTTTGACGCGGCCTCCATCGGCATTATCGGCGGAGCCGACGGCCCCACGGCGATCTTTCTGGCCAGCCAGCTTTCTCCCGATCTATTGGGTGCCATTGCGGTGGCGGCATACTCCTATATGGCCCTGGTCCCCATCATTCAGCCGCCCATCATGCGCGCGTTAACCAGCCCCGCTGAGCGGAAAATCCGCATGACCCAATTGCGCTACGTGGGCAAAGCGGAAAAGATCGTTTTCCCGCTCATCGTCCTCGGGCTATGTATGCTTTTTCTGCCCTCGGCTGCTCCCCTGATCGGCTTTTTCATGTTCGGCAACATGATGCGAGAGTGTGGGGTGGTCGAGCGACTTTCCAAAACGACACAAAACGCCCTGATCAACATCGTCACAATCTTTCTCGGGCTGGGGGTTGGCTCTCGGTTGTCCGCAGAAAGTTTTTTGAATCTGGAGACATTGGGAATCTTGTTTCTCGGGGTGATTGCTTTCGGCATCGGGACCGCCTCGGGTATTTTGATGGCCAAGCTCATGAACCGCTTCTCGACCATCAAAATCAACCCGCTGATCGGTTCGGCCGGTGTTTCCGCGGTACCCATGGCGGCCCGTGTCAGTCAAAAACTCGGGATGGAAGAAGACCCTGAGAATATGCTTTTAATGTTCGCCATGGGTCCCAACGTTGCCGGTGTGATCGGATCGGCAGTCGCCGCGGGTGTTTTGCTCACGTTGAAAAATCTGGTGGTTTAACCAAGCTTCACGTGAGGGAAGCGACCGCCAGCTGACCATAAGCAAGGTCGAACTAAAATTCATGAACGTGTAAAAAGCTCACGATCAAAACGCACCGATTTCAGATAATGGCGCAATCGGATCGGTCGCCGTCCTAAAGAGCAAAACAGAACAACGGAGACGAGGCTTTTTCGAAATCGTCAAGCTCCAATCATAGGAGGGGAAAATGTCAATACGCGTGCTCATGTTCAGAAAAATGCCCCGATTGTACGGCGGGATGGAAGCCGATCTGTTGCCTCAGCTGGGCCCGCTGCTGGCCGAGGCCAGGAAACTGGCTTTTCGGCAACCCGGCTATATTTCCGGCGAGACGATGCGCAACGTGACAGACCCGTATGAGTACCTGGTGATCAGCACGTGGAAATCGGTTGAGGATTGGGAGCGGTGGTTTGCCAACAAGGAGCGAATGGCGGTCGAGGGCAAGATTGATGCTGTTTTGGGAGCGGCGACCGAATACAGGGTTTATTCCTACGATTAGCGCATTGAATTTGGGTGGGACGATTCACTGGTTACCGAGGCGGCACCAATTCATCAGGATGCACCCAGCGATGGTCAAATCCATCTGCGAGCACCCGAGGGCCCTTCCTACGGCAATTCTTGAGCAACAAAAGCAACCAACGGCGGTTCGGGAAGGCGTGGCGCCCTGAGCCTCTGATGACGATCATAAAAAATACCCCCGGATTGCCGGCCCAATGTCCGCCAGAAAATTCACGCACACGCGTCTCCCAGAGCCACTTCGACCGGAGAGGATGAGGGGGCAAAACCGCCAAATTGACAATCCCCCCCAACCTCAATCTTCCACCCGGTGTATCCACCCCCAAGAAAAAAAGCACGCCGGCCGGCCTCCAGGACCACCAGGTCCCCG
>JAABRJ010000508.1 GCA_011390985.1 Desulfobacteraceae bacterium | reverse complement strand
CGCTGCGCCGTGATCACTTCGGGCCGCCCGTCCCGAATGGCGGTCGCCGAAGGCGCCGCCCGCTTTTTCAGCGCGGCAATGGCCTTTTCGGCGCGGTATTCCTGAACGAACCCAGGCACGGCATTCAGCAGCACAATCACGGCGATCGCGATGGTTTTCGAAGGCTCGCCAATCACGCCGGCCACGACGGCGGCGGCGATCAGCACCAGGATCATGAAATCCTTAAACTGATCCAGAAACATCATCCACAACGATTTGCGCCCTTTTTCGATCAATTCGTTGGGACCGAAGCGCTCCAGACGCTGATGGGCCTCCTCTGAAGCGAGGCCCTTGCCGGAGGACTGCAGTTTCTCGAGCACCTCCTTCAAATCCAGTTGGTGCCAGTTGATGGCTTTGTCCCCCTCTGCGCTCATGGTTTCAATTACCTTCCCTCAAACGGCCAAAAGCCCTTCAACCAATCGACAATCCGCCGTCCTAAAAGCGATGGGGCTTCGATCTGTTGCGGCGCAAATGCGTTCTCCCGCAATCGTTTGGCCCGTGCTTCAGGCGCCGGATGACTCGACAAAAAAGAGTGATCGCTGCCAAGGGCCGCCAGTTTCATCAAAGCCGAAATCGCTGACTGAAGGTCACGTCCCTGCGATGGTGTGGGCCGCGCGTTCACGCCTCGGCTGGGCGGTCTCGATCCGGTTTTCGAAATTGATCCCGCTCAATTTCACGTTTTATCCTCGATAACCAAGCAGTTGTCGTCTTTTTAGATCCCCCCTACCATATCGTGGCCGCACCGCCAGGCTGTGGCAAACCAGTATTATAATGCCACATTTTGCCTGGTAAACAAACATGGCGGGATTTGATCCGAACGGCGGTGGCGCTGGAGTTGGCCGCACCCACCCGCAAAGACAGCGAAAAAAGGCCTCTGAGGGAATTTCACTTCAATGCGGGTTGACGACGCTGCCCACCCCTTGAAGCACGAATCCCTGATGGATTTTGCCCCTTGATGGTCCACCCGCGCAAGAAAACCGTTGCCGCCGCGCTGCTCCTGGTCGGCGCTGAAACCCTGGCCAAGCGGCTTCAGTTGCACGTCTTGGCACCTGCCGAGCTGTTTGGCGCTGGATGCGCTCTATCGGGTCTTTACAACTTTGCACGGAAGCGGTACGGAAAGGGTGCTGTCGCGCCGGTTTTTCACCCCCCGCCCTTTGCGGCTTGTTGGAAAAGGCTCCCATGTCAGAACCGTTTTTAAGCCCCAAACATCGTTTGCTGCGTCGCACGGTGCGCGCCTTTTGCGAACAGGAGCTGCGCCCGATCGCCGCGCAGATCGACCAGGAGGCGCGGTTTCCCTGGGAGGTGGTTGAAAAAATGGGGCGCCTGGGCTACTTCGGCATTCAGGCGCCGATTGAATTGGGTGGCGCCGGTCTGGATGCGCTGAGCTACGCCGTCATCATCGAAGAGACATCGCGCGTCAGCGCTGCC
This sequence comes from Desulfobacteraceae bacterium, assembly GCA_011390985.1. GTDB lineage: Bacteria > Desulfobacterota > Desulfobacteria > Desulfobacterales > JAABRJ01 > JAABRJ01. The sequence goes on along the minus strand of JAABRJ010000508.1, from coordinate 1,300 downwards.
ATCGGTCTGTGCCTCAGCGTCCACAACAGCGTGGCGCTTTACCCCATCCTGGCTTTTGGATCACCCGACCAGCATCGGCGGTGGGTCCCGGACCTGGCCGGCGGTAAAAAAATCGGCGCCTTTTGCCTGACCGAGCCCAACGTCGGTTCGGATGCCGGCAGCGTCTCGGCCACGGCCCTGCCCGACGAGGACGGCTGGCTGGTCAATGCCAACAAGGTCTTTGTGACCAACGGCGGGATTGCCGACATCTGCCTGATTTTTGCCCGCACCGATCCGGCCGCCGGCCGCAAGGGCATCAGCGTGATCGTGGCCGAACGGGGCAGCAAGGGATTCGTGGTGGGAGACCTGGAGGACCTCTGCGGCATGCGCGCCAACCCGGTCTCCTCCATCCGACTGTATGACTGCAGGGTGCCCAAGGACCATCTGCTCGGGCGCAGCGGCCAGGGGTTGGCCATCGGCATGGCGGCCCTGGATACCGGGCGCATCGGCATCGCCGCCCAGGCCGTGGGCATCGCCAAGGCCGCGCTCGAGGAAGGCGTTCGCTACGCCAACCAGCGGCAGCAGTTCGGCGTCCCCTTGGCGCGCCACCAGGCGATCCAAATGATGATCGCCGACATGGCCACCCAGACCGACGCCGCGCGCATGATGGTTTACCGCGCCGCCACGCTCAAGGACCAGGGCCTGGCGGTCGCTTTGGCGGCCGCCCAGGCCAAGCTCTTCGCCTCCGAGGCCGCCTGCACGGTGACCGACCTGGCGGTTCAAATCCACGGCGGCTACGGCTATTCCAAGGCCTATGCCGTCGAGCGCTACTACCGCGACGCCCGGGTGACGCGCATTTATGAAGGCACCTCCGAGATCCACCGGATGGTGATCGCGCGCGAGGTGTTGGGCGGCTGAATCGTTGACAGGCTGAATCGATCGCTCCGCGATGCGTTGAAGAGCCGGCGCCAAGGCCGCAGCCTCGGCAACGGTCCCCCTCAGGCGCAAGATGCGGAGTACCCCTCGACGGAGCAACTTTCGAATTGGAAACGCCATGTCCGTAGACAGCATCGTGTGCATCAAATCGGTGGTGCGCGCCGCGCCCGACGGGGTCGGCCGCCGCACCCCGGAAAACAGTGAGCTCAATCCCTTCGACCGCCCGGCCCTGGAGGCCGCCCTGCAGATCAAGGAGGCCCTGGGCGGATCCGTGACCGCCCTTTGCATGGGACCCGCCGTCAGCATCGAGGCCCTGGCCGAGGCCCAGGCCATGGGGGTCGACGGGGCGGTGCTGATCAACGATCCGGCCCTGGCCGGCTCCGAC
>JAABRJ010000507.1 GCA_011390985.1 Desulfobacteraceae bacterium | reverse complement strand
GCGTGCTGGCAGCCGCCATCGCCCGCCTGGCGCCATACGCATTCGTCTTTTTCGGCACGCGCTCATCGGACAGCGACACCGGCCAGGTGGGGCCCCAGACCGCCACTTTGCTGGGGCTGCCCGTCATCTCCGGTGTCAAGCAGATGCAGCCCAAAGCCGACGGCTGGGAAATCACCCGCCTGATGGATGAATGGGAGGAGGTCTGGCGGGTCCGCCCACCGGCGGCCGTGACCATTCATGCCACGGCCTTTGCACCCCGCTCGATCTCCCTGGTGGAAATAGCCCGCGCCTTTGACCATCTGAACGTGCAGACCTGGCGCCT
>JAABRJ010000506.1 GCA_011390985.1 Desulfobacteraceae bacterium | reverse complement strand
ACCCCATCCAGCCGGAGCTGACCAAACAGGAACACCTGCTGCTGATGACCGACCCCACCGACAAGGCCCTTTTTGTTCATTTCGTCAACACCGCACGCCAGGTCGGTCACGGCTGGGTGGAGTACATGTGGCCCAAGCCCGGCCGCAACACGCCCTGGAAAAAACTCACCTACATCTACCGCGTTCCCGGTAAGGACCTCTTCGTGGGCGCCGGCGTTTACGTCGGCGGCATGATGTACTGAGCATCTTGAACGCCGTCACCTCGGCCGAACGGGCGGCTGAGGCAGCGCCGCCGCCCTGCCTCAGCCGCCCCCAACGCCCTGCCGGAGCGGTCCCTAACGCGTCCGCCCACCGCGCCCCGCCGCCAAGTCCCGCCTTCTGCGCCCGGCACTCGCCGGCCGCGGCTTGACAGTGCTTGCCCTTTTCTCTATAAAACGCGCAGCACGCATCTGATACACTCCCCGCTGATTTCTGAAAGGCCGACGCTGATGACCACATTTTCGCCTGTCGGAGGAGCGCCGCTGTTGATCCTGATTGCCGGTGCGAAGGGCGCCGTGGCCTCCACCCTGGCGGTGGCCGCCCAAACGCTGCGCAAAGCGCCGGCATCCGTCCTGGACAGCCTGACCACCGCCGGCCGTTTCCAGGGGCTGCTGCAGCCCGAAGCGGTTTACACCGCCGGCTGGGACGTGATGGAGGCCCCGCTTTCCGCGGCGGTGGCGCACCACGGGGTGCTGCCGACCGAGATCCGGGACTGTCTCAGGGCCGAACTGGACCAGGTGCCGCTGGCCGCCCCGCCGCCGGCCGGCAGCCCCATCGAAGACCAGGTCAGACGGCTGCTGGCCGACATTGAAACCTTCCGGACCGCGTTTCCGGGAGCCCGTCCGGTGCTCGTCAACCTGCTGCCGGCATGCGAGAGCACGGGGCTTGCCGGCTGCCAGGACCCCGGCGAGCGCGCAATGACCCGCGCCGCCGCCAAGTGCCCGGACCTGGCCTACGGCCTGGCGGCCGTCCGCGCCGGGGTGCCGGTGGTCAACTTCACCCCCAACGAACTGGAGATCCCGCGGGTGGTCGCGGAGGCCCGCGACCGCGGCGTGCCCATCTGCGGCCGCGACGGCAAAACCGGCCAGACCTTCTTCAAGGTGGTCCTGGCCTCGGCCTTCAAGGCGCGCCGCCTGCGGGTGGACGGCTGGTACAGCCTCAACATACTGGGCAACGCCGACGGGGCCAACCTCATGGACCCCTGCCGCGCCGCCGGCAAATACAGCAACAAGACCCAGCTGCTCGACGAAATCCTGGAGTACCCGGTGGGCGAGGCCTACGGGGTGCCGACGCACAAGGTTCACATCGACTACTACCCGCCCCGCGGCGACGCCAAGGAGGCCTGGGACGTCATCGATTTCAAGGGTCTTTTCGGCCTGCCCATGAGTCTGCGGCTGAACCTGCAGGGCCGCGACTCGATCCTGGCCGCCCCCATGGCGCTGGACCTGGCGCGCTGGATGACCGCGCTGCAGGCCGCCGGCCGCAGCGGCCTGGTCCCCGAGCTGGGGTTTTACTTCAAAAAAGCCGTCGGCCCAAATGCACCCGTCACTTTCCAGGACCAGCTTCAGGCCCTGGACGGGTTGGCCCGCGAGTGCAGCCCGTCCGAGGCCTGAGAGCCGCGGCGGCCACCGCAGCCGGCCGGCCCCCAGAGGAACCACGATGATCTTCGGATACAGCACCAATGCGTTTGTCAAATTTCCGCTGACCGAGGCCCTGGAAAAGATCGCCGACCTCGGCTTCGACGGCGTCGAAATCATGGGCGACCGCCCGCACCTCTATCCCCCCGATTTCGGGCCGGAGGACATCGACCGGCTCAAGGCCGTCCTGCGGCGGCGGGGCCTGCGGGTGACCAACATCAACAGCTTCACCCTCTTTGCGGTGGGCGACACCTACCTGCCGTCCTGGATCGAGCCTCAGGCCGAACGCCGTCAAATCCGCATCCACCACACCCGCGACAGCCTGCAAATGGCTGCTGCGCTGGGCTGCCGCAGCATCTCGGTGCCGCCCGGCGGCCCCCTCGGGGACCTCTCCCGCAAAACGGCCATGGCCCTTTTTCACGCCGGGCTGGACCAGGTCGTGCCCCTGGCCGAGGAACTGGGCGTGCGGGTCCTGGTGGAGCCCGAACCGGGCCTGCTGATGGAGAACACCGCCCAATTCAAAGAATTCATCCGGGACATCCGCTCGCCGCTGGTGGGCATCAATTTTGACATCGGGCACTTCTTCTGCGCCGGCGAAGACCCCCGCACGGCCTTCGAGGAGCTCTACCAATGGGTGGGGCATATGCACATCGAGGACATCGCCCCCAGCCGCCGGCACCACCACCTCATCGCCGGACAGGGCGCCATCGCCTTCCGCACACTCTTTGCAGCCATGGCGCGCCTGGGCTATGGCCACGACATCAGCCTGGAACTCTATCCCTACGTGGACACGCCGGAGCAGGCGGGCCGCGAAAGCCGCGACTTTCTGCTGCCGCTCTTCAAGGAAGCCGGGCTGCTATAGGGGTGCGGCGCCCAGCGCCGGATTTGGACCGCAACTGACGCTTGACAGGCGGATCAAATTATTTCTATAAACGACGTAACCGTTCATCCTTTCCGCCCGCAGCGCTGCGGGTTGATGCCAACCGCCTGAATCGCCGTCGCAAACCTGCCGTCATCGACTGAAAACGGTCACCGTTTGCCCGCGGCCGCCCCATCCCCCCAAACGCCTGTCCCGGCCCCGAGCCGCAGGCGCCGAATCCGCCGGGCGGCCGTTTGCAGCGGGGATTCGGGGTGCACCTAACCTTTTCCAGCTGCTGTCGAGGGAGGCCGTGCCCCAATGAATCGGCGAACCTTTCTCAAGACGGCCGGAGTTGGCAGCGTCTCGGTTGCCGCCGGCTGCACCTCCCAGCCCGAAAAAACCATTTACGCCCTGGTCCAGGCCCCCGACGACACCGTCACCGGCAAAGCGCTGTGGTACGCCTCCACCTGCCGCGAATGCCCGGCCGGCTGCGGCGTTCTGGCCCGCAGCCGCGAGGGACGGGTGGTCAAAGTTGAAGGCAACCCCCTGCACCCCATCAACCAGGGCAGACTCTGCATGCGCGGGCAAGCCGCGCTGCAGGCGGTTTACCACCCGGAGCGCCTCGACACGCCGCAGCTGAAGGAAAACGGGGAATGGCGGGCGCTGTCCTGGGCCGCGGCCGAGGGGCTGCTGCAGGAAAAAACCCGGGCGGCCGCCGGCGCCGGCGCCGGCCGGGTGCGGGTGCTGACCGAGGTCATCGGAGAAAGCCTGGCTGCGCTTTTCGGCGAGGCCCTCGACCAGTGGCAGTCGCCGCCGCCGCTGGTCTTCGAACCCTTTGCCTACGAGGCCCTCAAAACCGCCAACCGCATGGCCTTCGGGGTGGACGGCCTGGTATCCTACCTCCTGGACCAGGCCGACCTGCTGGTCTGCCTGGGGGCCGATTTCCTCGAGACCTGGCTGTCGCCGGTGGAATACGCCCGTCAGTTCAAGGCCATGCACGCCCTGCAGACAAACCGCAAGGGTTTTTTCGCCCACATCGCCCCCTGCCAGTCGCTCACCGCCGCCAACGCGGACCTCTGGCTGGCCTGCCGCCCCGCCAGCGAAGGCGCGGTGGCCCTCGGCCTGATCCGCAAAGCCCTTGAAAGCGGCCGCGGCCAAAGCCTGCCGGCCCCCCTGCGAGTGTCACTTACGGCCGCAAGCGCGCCTTACACCCCTGAAAAAGTCGCCCAACTGGCGGACATTCCCGCCGACGCCTTCGACCGTCTGGCGGCGCGCCTGCTGGCGGCCAAGGCCCCCCTGGTGCTGGGCACCGCCACCGCCGGCAGCGGCGCGGCCGACGTCGCCGCCAACCTGGCCGCCAACCTTCTCAACCGCGTGCTGGACCCGGACCTGACCCGCATCGACTTCGCCCACCGCCACCGGGTCGAAACCGCAGCCCCGCGGGCCGAGGTGCTGGACTTCTTCAAGCGCCTGAGCCCGGACACCACCGGCGTGCTGCTGCTCAACAACGTCAACCCCGTCTTTGCGCTGCCCGGCGCCGGCATCGCCGAGGGCCTTGGCCAGCCCGGGCTCTTCGTGGTCAGCACCAGCAATTTCATGGATGAGACCACCCTGCTGGCCGACCTCGTCCTGCCGGTGCGCATGCCCCTGGAGAGCTGGGACGAATACGGCGGCAAGCGCGCCCTGATCTCGGGCCTGCAGCCCGCCATGGGCAGCCTGACCGCTGCCCCCGGTCTGGGGGACGTCATCCTGCGGGCGGCCTTCGGCGCCGATCCGCCCTTCCCCGACTACCAGGGCTACCTCCAGGCGCGCCTGACCGCGCAGGGGATCGTCGACGGGAAGCGCCAGTGGGTTGAGTTCCTGCAGCGCGGGGGCCGTTTCGACCTTCCGGCGGCACCAACCCTGGCGCCTCTGCCGGCTGAAGTGCCGGTCGCATTCGACCCGGTTCCCGCCGCCGCGGCCAGTCTGGTGCTGGTGGCCGCGCCCTCCATCCGCTTTTTCGACGGCCGCGGCGCCAACCGCCCCTGGCTGTGCGAAATCCCCGACCCGCTGACCAAGGTGGCCTGGCAGACCCCCCTGCTGGCCCACCCGGACACCCTGGCAAATCGCGCCATCCGGCATGCGGATGTGGTCCAGGTGCGCTCGGCACACGGGACCCTGGAAGCCCCGGTTTACGAAACCGTCGGGGTCCGGCCCGATGTGCTGGTGATGGCCATCGGCCAGGGCCACAGCGCCTACGGCCGCTATGCCCAAGGCGAGGGCGTCAGCCCCCTCGGCCTGCTGCCGCCGGAAGCCGACGCGGTCTCCGGCGGTCCGGTCTTCACCGCCGGCGACGTGCTGCTGACCCCCACCGGCAGGCAAATGCCGCTGGCCCACACCGACGGCAGCCGGATCCAGCACGGCCGCAAGATCGCCCTGACGACGCCCCTGCAGGCCGCGGCGCACGACGACGCGCACCCCCCCAAGGCGGGGCTGACCATGGAGGATTTCCCCCTGACCCTGCCGCTGCCCGAGGGCTACGACCCAATGCGCGACGCCTACCCACCCCACGACCACGCCGATTACCGCTGGTCGATGGTGGTCGACCTGGACCGCTGCATCGGATGCGGCGCCTGTGCGGCGGCCTGCTACGCCGAGAACAACATCGGGGTGGTGGGCGCCCAGCACATCCTCGAAGGCCGCGAGATGGCCTGGCTGCGGATCGAGCGCTACCTGGACCCCCAGGACGAGCGCCAGGTGATCTTCCTGCCGATGATGTGCCAGCACTGCGACAACGCACCCTGCGAAGCGGTCTGCCCGGTGTACGCCCCGCACCACTCCAAGGAGGGGCTCAACAACCAGATTTACAACCGCTGCATCGGGACGCGCTTCTGCTCCCAGAACTGCCCGTACAAGGTGCGGCGCTTCAACTGGTTCACCTGGCAGTGGCCCCGCCCGCTGAACCTCCAGCTCAACCCGGATGTCACCGCCCGCAGCAAGGGCGTGATGGAAAAATGCTCGTTCTGCATCCAGCGGATCAAAGCGGCCCACGGAACGGCCAAAAACGAAAACAGGAGCATCCGCGACGGTGAAATCCAGCCCGCCTGTCTGCAGACCTGCCCCACCGCTGCGCTGAGCTTCGGCAACCTCATGGACAGCGAAAGCCGGGTGCGCCGGATGGTCATGGACCGGCGCGCCTATCAGGTGATGGGCTATTTGAACACCAAACCGGCGGTTATTTACCTGCACAAAGTGGTTCAGGAGATATAAGCCAGACATGTCAGAACTCACCTATGCGACCATCGACCAGACGATCCTGCAAACCCTGGAGAAACCCCGGCCGGGCTACTGGCTGATCGTCGCCGTGCTGGCGGGCGGCATTCTCCTGGGGGCGGCCTGCTGGCTCTACCAGATTTTCGTGGGCATCGGGGTCGGCGGCCAGAACAACCCGGTGGCCTGGGGCACCTATCTCATCAACTTCGTCTTCTGGGTCGGAATCGCCCACTCGGGCACCCTCATCTCGGCGATCCTGCACCTCTTCCGGGCCGGGTGGCGCAACCCGATCGCGCGCGCCGCCGAAACCATGACCGTTTTCGCGGTCTTGACGGCGGGGCTCTTTCCCTTTGTGCACCTGGGGCGGGTCTGGGCGGTCTACTTCATGCTGCCCTACCCCAACCAGCGGACGCTGTGGCCCAACTTTCAGTCGCCCCTGATGTTCGACGTGGTTGCCATCAGCACCTACCTGACGGTCAGCTCGCTTTTCTGGTACACCGGCATGCTGCCGGACCTGGCCACCGTGCGCGACCGCGCCACAGGGCTGCGCAAGAAAATTTTCACGCTGATCTCGCTCGGCTGGACCGGCAAACACGAGCAGTGGCGCCACTACACGCGCGGCTACCTCTTCTTCGCGGCCCTGGCGACCCCGCTGGTCATCTCGGTCCACAGCGTCGTTTCCTGGGATTTCGCCCTGGGCGTGGTGCCCGGCTGGCACACCACGATCTTCGCGCCCTATTTCGTGGCCGGGGCCATCCATTCGGGGCTGGCGATGGTGCTGACGCTGATGATCCCGCTGCGACGGATCTTCAACTACGAAAAGATCATCACCGTTGCGGTGCTCGAAAACGTCGCCAAGACCATCATCCTGACCGGCATGATCGTCGGGTTTGCCTATGCCACCGAGTTTTTCATCGCCTGGTACAGCTTCAACAGCATCGAAATCGAAGTGTTCCGGTACCGCATGCTGGGCGACTACCGGGTGGGGTTCTGGATCATGGTGGTCTGCAACACCCTGATCCCCCTGTTGTTCTTCTTCAAAAAGATCCGCACCTCAATCGGCTGGCTTTTCGGGCTCTCCCTGCTGGTCAACGTCGGCATGTGGTTCGAGCGCTTTGTGATCATCATCACCAGCGTCGCGCGCGATTTCATCCCCCACGCCTGGGGCCTCTACGCCCCGACAGCGATCGAGTTCGGCATCATGCTGGGCAGCTTCTGCCTGTTCTTTTTCCTCTTCCTGCTGTTTGTCAAACACCTGCCGTCGGTCTCGATGACGGAAATCAAGGAAACCCTCCATGAAGGAGCACCGCATGCCGGCTGAACGCTATGTCATGGGGCTCTTCAGCGACGAGAACCAGGCGGCGGCCGTGGCCGCGGACCTGCCCAAGACCCCCTGGAAGCTCCAGCGGGTCCACAGCCCGATCCCCAGCCAGCGCTTGGCGCACGCGCTGAAGGTCAAGAAGAGCAAGGTCGGCTGGTTCACCCTGGCCGGCGGCATCATCGGGTTCTTCGCGGGTTTTCTGCTGGCGATCTTCACCGCCACGCGCTGGGAGCTGATGGTCTCGGGCAAACCGGTGGTCTCGCTGGTCCCCTTTTTCATCGTGGGATTCGAGTTCACGATCCTCTTTGCCGTCTTCGGCAACGTGATCGGCCTGATCACCCAGACCAACCTGCCGGACTTTGGGGATTTCAAACACTACGACCCGCGCTGCTCGGGGACGCATTTCGGCATTCTGGCGACCTGCGCCGAAGACGGCCAGGCCGAACTGGAGGCCTACTTCCGGCGGAAAGGCGGCGAAGTACGGGTTTTCGAGGCATGAACGCGGGGCGTGAGCCGGCAGCCGGGGCCCTTGCCGGCAGCCCAGCTACTCACCCGCAAGGGGTTTAAAGGCACCATGAAACCGGTCCTATCGCTCAAGAACAAACCGCTGATCATCGGCAGCGCCCTGCTGATGGCCGTTGCTCTGGCGACCTTCATCTTGCAGCTGGCCGGGGGGCATCCCCAGCGGGCCTGGCAGGCCTACCTGATCAACTTTCTGGTGTGGTCCGCGATCGCCCAGGGCGGGCTGCTTTTTTCGGCCCTCATGCACCTGGTCAAAGCCCGCTGGACCGGCCGGCTCTCGAGCCTTGCGGAAGCCTTCGCAGCCTTCTTCCCCCTGTCCTTCCTGCTGTTTCTGGGGCTCTTCATCGGCCGCGAGCATATCTTCCCCTGGCTGCACGAGGACCTTCACGGCAAGGAAATCTGGCTGAACGTGCCGTTTCTCTTCGCACGGGACTGCGCGGGCCTGCTGCTGCTCTACGGCTTGGGGTTCGGCTACCTCTACCACGCCCTGGCGCCCAAGCTGCGGCCGGGCGAGGCGGACCGCGGCTTACGGGGCTTTTTCACCCGCCGGCGGCCGGCGCTTGAAACCGACCCGGAGCGCTGGCAGCAGCGCAAGACCGTTTTCAGCCTGCTCTACATCATCGCCTTTGCGCTGGTGCTCTCGCTGATCGGCTTCGATCTGGTGATGAGCATGGACCCCCACTGGGTCTCGACCCTCTTCGGGGCCTACACCTTCGTCAAGGCCTTCTACATCGGTCTGGGCGGGCTGATCATCCTGGCGGCGGTGATCCGCCTGACCCAGGGCGAGGCCTCGGGGCTGACCAGCAGCCAGTTTCACGACCTCGGCAAGCTGTTTTTCGCCTTCTGTCTGGTCTGGGGCGATTTCTTCTACGTTCAGCTGGTGGTCATCTGGTACGGCAACATCCCCGAAGAGAGCAGCTACGTCATCGAGCGGGTGATGCGCATGCCGTGGCAGCCGCTGGCATGGGGGGTCTTCGCCGGGGCGTTCATCATCCCCTTCGTCCTGCTGATCAACAAGAACATCAAGACCAGGCCGGTTTTCATGATCGCGCTGTGCGCCCTGATCATTGTCGGCATCTGGCTCGAGCACCTCCTGCTGATCGGGCCGGCCTTTGCCCATCACGGCGCTGCAGCCATCCCCGTGGGGCTGACCGACGCGCTGATCACGCTGGGTTTTTTGAGCCTGATGACCCTGGCGCTGGCCTATTTCATGGACCTTTTCCCTGAAATCGCCATGGCGCAGGCCCCGGAAACGACTTAAAACCAGGAGCCGCCCCTTGAGCTCAAACCGAACCCCGATTGCCTGGACAGCCATTTGTGTGGTGCTGATCGTTGGCTTTCTCTATTTTTTCTACACGCCGCCGGCCACCGACATCGGCGCTGTGCAGCCGATCCCCTTCAGCCACCGGCTGCACAGCGGAGTCAAGGCGATCCAATGCGAATTCTGCCACCCCTACGTGGGGCGGGCCACCTACCCCGGCATACCGCCGGTGGAAAAGTGCCTCTACTGCCACACCTACATCATCGCCAAGCACCCCCAGATCCTCAAGGAACACGCGTATTTCGACACCCGCACCCCGACCCCCTGGCGCAAGGTCTTCTACGTGCCCGAACATGTCTTTTTCAACCATCAGCGGCACATCAAGAAAGCCGTGGCCTGTGCGGAGTGCCACGGGGCGGTGGAGACCATGGACCGCCTCAAGGGCCAAAAGTTCATGATGGGATTTTGCATCGGCTGCCACCGCGAGCGGGGCGCCACCCTCGACTGTTGGCTGGCATGCCACAACTGACACGCGCGCCCCGCGCCGCGCAGCGTCCGTTTCAGACCGTGCAAATGGCAGCCGCAGCCGCTGCCGACGAGTAAAAAGGAGGGCCGTATTGACAACCGATGCCCACACCGCTGACCAGCCGTATCTGACGGCCAAGGGCTTCTGCATCACCTCGGGCTTGTGGTTGGTGGTCGCCACGTTCATGGGGTTGCTGGGCGCAACCGAGCTGATTGCGCCGGACCTGACGGAAAACATCGGCTGGCTGGTGTTCGGCCGGATCCGCCCGATCCATGTCAATCTGGTCCTGTTCGGGTTCGTCACCCCCGGTCTGCTGGGGGCGGCTTTCTATTATTTTCCGCGCCTGCTGCGCACCCGGATTTACAGCGACAAGCTGGGCGTCGTCACGGTGCTGCTCTGGAACCTGACCCTGGTGGCGGCGGTGGTCAGCCTGGCCGCCGGACACACCCAGGGGCGTGAATACGCCGAGATGATCTGGCCCATCGACATGCTGGTGGTGGCGGTCTTCGTGCTGGTTTTCATCAACCTGATCATGACCGTCAGGCAGCGCCGGGAGCCGGTGCTCTATGTGTCGGTCTGGTACGTGTGCGCGGCGGTCGTGCTGACCGGGGCGACCTTCAGCCTCGGCAACGTGATCTGGCAGCCCACCAGCGGCGCACTGGTGGGGATCCCCGACGCCATTCTACTGTGGTTTTACGGCCACAACGTCTTCGGCCTGCTGCTAACCCCGCTGGCCGCCGGGGTGGCCTACTACGTGATCCCCAGGGCCTGCCAGAGCCCGCTCTACAGCCACACCCTGTCGCTGCTGGGCTTCTGGTCGCTGATCGTGGTCTACACCCACATCGGCACCCACCACCTGCTGCAGGTGCCGGTGCCCACCTGGCTCAAGGTGATCTCGATCGTGGACAGCGTCGCCATGGTCATCCCGGTGATGGCCTTCCTGATCAACATCTGGTACACCGCCCGCGGCCGACTGGGGGCGATCCACGCCGATATCGGCGCCAAGTTCGTCTTCACCGGCACGATCATGTATTTTTTCGTCAGCATCCAGGGCTCGATGATGGCCCTGCCGCAGGTGCAGCGCGTCACCCATTTCAACAACTGGGTGGTGGCCCACGCCCACGTCGGGGTGCTCGGCTTCGCCGGCATGATCGCCCTCGGCGGGCTTTACTACGTCCTGCCGCGGATCGCCGGCAAACCGCTCTACAGCCGCTTCCTGGCCGATTTCCAGTACTGGATGGTGCTGATCGGCGTCGTGGGCTTCACCTCGGTCCTGACCATCGCCGGCCTGGTCCAGGGCCACGCCTGGCTCAACGGCGAAACCGTCTACCGGGTGATTCCGCAGATCCACGTCTACTACGTCTACCGCGCGGCGCTCGGGCTGATGATTTTCATCTCGGCGGTCCTGGGGCTCTATAACATCCTGCGAACGCTGTATTTCAACCCGGGAGAAGCCCGATGAAGATGACGCCCATGGCCGTTGTCGTCGGCAGCCTGATGCTTCTGGCGGCCATCGTTTTCATGGTGGTCTACATGCCCTGGGCTACCCGGGTCGAGGAACCCTCGGAAATCTTGCGCCCGCGCAGCGACGTGGAGGCCCGAGGCCGGGCGCTTTACATCGCCAATGGCTGCGTCTACTGCCACAGCCAGTCGATCCGGACCATCGACTGGGGCCTGGGGGCGGAGCGCATCGCCCAGGCCGGCGACTACATCCTGGACCAGCCGATCCTGCTGGGCTCGGCCCGCACCGGCCCGGACCTCTCCCAGGAGGGCGGCGAGCACCCCGACGACTGGCACATCGCGCATTTCACCAACCCGCGCTATACCCGGACGCTGTCGATCATGCCGGCCGTGGCCTACCTGGGGCAGCAGAACCTTGAAGACCTGACCGCCTATGTCCAGGGACTGGGGCTCAAACAGGCCGACCGCCGCATGCAGCGCCAGCGCTTCTGGAAACAGGAGGCCATCCGCGCCTACGAGGCCGGTCCGGTGGCCAACGTCGAATGGCTGCACGCCACGGTGCCCGAAGGCTGGCGCAATCTGCCCAACCCCTACCCGACCTCCGAGGCCGGGCTCGCGCGCGGGCACAAGCTCTACCAGGATTTCTGCCTTGGCTGCCACGGCCCGGTGGGCGACGGCATGGGGCCTGCCCAGCCGTACCTCTACCCGCCGCCATTGAATTTCACGATTCTCAAAGACCGCGGCATATCCGGCGGCATTCTCTATTACCAGATCATGAACGGCATCACGGGCACGGCCATGCCCTATTTCAAAAAAGAGCTGGAATCGGAGAAAATCTGGGATGTCGGCAACTACGTGGCCGTCTACTTCATCAACCAGTCGGATGCCAACACGGAACCGCGGGGGATCGACGCGGCCAACGAGCCTTGACGGTTCCGCAAAAAGTCCAATTTCTGCGTTGCGCTGCATCTCGAAGTCGCTGCGGCGTACAGGAGTACGCCTCACTCCTCGAGATTTGCGCGCCTTGAACTTGAACTTTTTTCGAAACCGTCTGGGTTTGGAATTTTTAGCAGCCCAACAACCGTACAAACAGACCCAATGTACTTTCCCTACTTTGCCAGCTACATCCTGATCGGGTTCGTGCTCTCGCTGATCGTCTTTCTGTGGGCCCTGAAAAACGGACAGTTCCGGGAGCAGCAGCGGGCGCGCTTTCTGCCCCTTGAAGACGAGCCCGACCGGGCCCCGGCCCCGACCACCCGCATCAGCCGCCTGGAAACCTGGGCGCTGGGGCTCTTGGCGGTGGCGGGCCTGCTGGCCAGCGCCGCGATCCTGGTGTACGCGCTCATCAACGGCTGACGGGCCGGGGCCGCACCCCCCCCTGCAAGGAGCTGTCATGCGATTTTTTCACCTGCTCAATTTCCAGCACGTGATGCTCTACCTCTTTCCCGCCCTGGTGTTCATGGTGGTCTTCGGGGTGGGGCTGGCCTACCAGCATTTCCGCGGCAAGGACGCCGAGGACCGCAAGGAGCGCATCACCTACCGCTTCGCCGACGGCATCGAGGACCGCGACGCGCCCTTTCCGCTGATCATGGTCCTGATCATCGCCGGAACGGTGGCCTGGGCCTTTCTCTACATTCTGTTCACCGGACTTCTCGAGGTTAAAATCTGAAATGGAAACCGCGGCACACAAAGAATCGGCGCTGTTCGCGTGGTCGGTGGTCGGTCTGCTCGTGCTCCTCATTCTGGCCAAGGGGTTTTTCTCGTTTTACGTGGTGACCGACCGGGGCCAGCCCGGCTGGGACTATCGGGCGGTGCGGGACGTTCCCGGCGAATCGCCCTATGCCATCTATCAGCCGGGCCCCCACCCACAGCACATCCGGGGCGTGAAGGGGGAATAGATGAAAAAGGTGGCGGTGCTTTTTGCAATCGTGGCCGTCTTAGGCGTCGTGGCCGTTCAGGCCCTGAACCTGTTTGACAGCTATTTCCCGTGGGGCCGGATGTGGGAGACCCCGGCGGTCAAACCCCACGAGGAGCCGCTGCTGGTGATGGCGGCCGGCAGCGTACCGGTCGACGGCGGCGAAGCGCTGTATCGCGCCGCCACGGACTCGGACCTGGCCAACCCCTTCAGCCCGCAGGACCCCGTCGTTTTAGAATCCGGCCAGGCGCTTTACGCGACCTACTGCGCCCAGTGCCACGGCCGCTATCACGACGGCAACGGCACCGTCGGCCAGAGTTTCAGCCCGCTGCCGACCGACCTGCGCAGCCCCCAGGTCCAGGAAGCCGAACCCGGCCTGGTCTTCAAGGAGATCAGCTACGGTGTCCCCGGCGGGCGCCAGCCGCCGCTGGCGACCACCATCGAAGCCCAGGACCGCTGGCGCATCGTCGCCTACGTCAAGTCCCTGGGCCTGCGCAACTAACCCCCGCGCCCCGATGCCTGACCCCACCGCGGCCTGCGACCTGTGCTGGCTCCCGTTGCGCTTCGGAGCCGTTTCCCACGAGCTGGAGGAACACACCTACCGGTTCTGCTGCATGGGCTGCCGCCAGGTCTTCGTCATGCTGCTGGCAGCCGCCGAGCCGGGCGACCCGGCCGATTTTCGCAACACCGAAATGTTCCGCCGCTGCCAGGAGATGGGCGTCATCCCGCGCAGCGCAGCGGACCTCGCCCGGCGGCAGCAGGAACCGCTCTCCGCCGCCGCCCCGACCCCCGCCGCCGGCGACAGCGCGCAGCTGCAACTGACCCTCAAGATCGCGGACATGTGGTGCCCCGCCTGCGCCTGGGTAATCGAAGAAACCCTGCGCCACCAAAAGGGCGTCCTGGACGCCGCCTGCAACTTCGCCACCGACCGCCTACGCTGCAGCTTCGATCCGGTGCGCAGCGCACCGGCCGATATTATCCGCACCGTCGAAAAACTCGGTTACCGCGCCGCCCTTCCCGACGATACCGGCACCGCCAAGGAAAGTCGGCGCGAATTCATCCGCTTCGGGGTGTCGGCCTTTCTCACGATGAACGTCATGATGCTCTCCTTCGCGCTTTACACGGGGTTTTTCAGCGCGCTTTCGGCCGAGAGCGTCTTCAAGATCTCCTGGCCGATTTTCTTCATGGCCAGTGCGGTTCTTTTCTACGGTGGGGGCCCGATCTACCGCAAGGCCCTTACGGCTGCGAGGACCGCCCATTTCGGAATGGAAACCCTCGTGGCGGTGGGCGCCTTGGCCGCCTACGGCTTCAGCACCTACAACCTGCTCCACGGCAGCATCCACCTGTATTTCGACACCGCCGCGATGCTCACCACCCTGGTGCTGCTGGGCAAAGCCTTGGAACGCCGGGCCAAGGACGCCGTGCAGGAGGAGCTGGGCACCTTTTTCGCCCTCCAGCCGGCCAAGGTGCGCCTGCTGTCGCCGGCCACGCCGGGGGGACGCTACGTGGCCGCCGAGATGCTCCAGCCCGGGGACCGCTTTCAGGTGGCGGCCGGTGAGGTGGTCGCAGCCGACGGCACGATCCTCTCCGGCAGCGCCGAAGTCGATGAGTCCTCCCTGACCGGGGAGCCGCGGCCGCTGACGAAAACACCCGGCGAGCGCCTGCGCAGCGGCGTGCGGGTGGTCCGCGGCGTCCTGACCCTGCGCGCCGAGCAGGTCGGCCCGGCTTCGACCCTGGGTCAGATGCTCGCCATCATGCAAAAGGCCCTGGACGCCAAGACCCGCCTGGAGGGGCGCACGGATCGTCTGCTGCAGTGGTTCGTGCCGGCCATTCTGCTGCTGGCGCTGCTGACCGGCCTGGCGTGCCTGTGGTCCGGGCTGACGGGTGAAGCGGCGATGATCCGCACGGTCACCGTGGTGGTGATCTCATGCCCCTGCGCCCTGGGGGTGGCCATCCCCCTGGCGCGCGTGGCCGGGATTTCGGTGGCGGGCCGGGGCGGGATTCTGGTGCGCGAATTCTCGGCCTTCGAAACGGCGCACCGGGTCGATACCCTGGTGTTCGACAAAACCGGCACGCTCACCGACGGCCGCTGGACCCTTCTGGCGGTGCGGCCCCTGGGGGCGATCGATTCGACGCAGGCCTTGCAGCTGGCCTTCTCGCTTGAGGACGGCCAGACGCACCCCATCGCGGCCGCCATTCAGCGCAAGGCCGAGGCCGCCGGCCTCCAGCGCCTGCCGCTGGAAGATCGCACGGTGTCCGAAAACGGGATCGCCGCCAGGCTGGCAGGCCGCCGCGTCCGCATCGGCTCCGCGCTTTTCGCGGGCGGCGGCGGCGCCCCCGCGCCGCCGGGGGCCGCCCCGGAAGAGG
>JAABRJ010000505.1 GCA_011390985.1 Desulfobacteraceae bacterium | reverse complement strand
CGGCTGACGACCAGCCCGCGGCAGTTCTCGATTTTGGCGACACCCTGCGGCCATCCGCCGCGGCCACCCTGGGGGCTCTCAAAGGCATGGGCTACGCCCTGGCACTGGTCTCCGGCGATGAGGACGCCGCCACCCGCCGGGTCGGCCGGGCGCTGGGCATCGCGGAGGCCAGCGGGGGGCTGCTTCCGCATGCCAAGGCCGATTATATCAAGACCCGGCAGCAGCGCGGCGCGTGCGTCGCGATGGTCGGCGACGGGGTCAACGACGCACCGGCCATGGCCCAGGCGCAGCTGGCGATCGCGATGCACTCCGGCAGCCACCTGAGCCAGGAAACCGCCGATATCACCCTGATGCGCGGCGACCCCGCCCAGATTTTGGACTTCCTGGCGCTGGGCCGGCGGGTCAACGCCAAGATCCGCCAGAACCTGGCCTGCGCCTTCGTCTACAACCTGATCAGCATTCCGCTGGCCATGTCGGGCCGCCTGACCCCCCTCGTGGCCGTCAGCGCCATGCTGCTGAGCAGCCTGACGGTTATCGGCAACACCCTGCGCCTGATGCGCCGGCCTGCCTGAGCGATGGGTGGCACCGACGCAGCAGGGCGCCCGGAAACACGTCAGGCGGCCGGTTGTTTGGGCCGGGGTCCCGCATGGACTTCGGCCAGTCAAATTGACGCCCGCAGCGGTCGTAGTTATAATGGAGCTTAAACCAGCCTTGCAGTCCGTCGCGCTTCCCCTGAAACTATCCGTTTTGCCCCGCGGGTGAAGAGGCGCCTCTTTCTGCCACTGTCTCAGGCCGGGGCTCTGCAGGACCTTCCTCCGGCATGTTCCAACCGTCTTGAAACCGCTGCGGGCCGGAAGCCCGAACACGCCCAAAAATGGGAGGGAAAATGACGATTTCCAGCAACAGCAGCCTCCAGCAGCACGCGACGTCCGTCAAGGAAGGCCAGCGCAGCTTTGAAAACGCCTTCCAGGCCGTCACCCGCATGATTCTCGAAAAGGAAATCCGCAAGGTCGTCGTCAACGGCAAGACCACTTACGATTTCGAAATCTTCCGCACCGGCAAAAAGCACATCATCGGCATGTACGACGAGCTCAACAGCTTCGTCTCCTACGTCAAGGACGCCGCCGAGGGCGGCTCCTCCAAGGAGATGGCCTTCGTGCTGGTGGGCGAACCCGGCAACGGCAAGACCTTCATGGTGGATTTTCTGTGCGCCCGCTACCGCGCCTTCCTCTCCCAGGCGCCCAACCGCAAGTACACCTTCCGCTTCAACCACATCGACCGGCTCGAGACCTACGGCCGCATCCGCGCCATCGAGTCCCAGACCTACGAAGACCCCATGATTCTGGCGATGAATCTCTTCGGGGACCCGGACCGCTGCCGCGAGCACCTCGGGGCCGCCTTGGGCTTCAGCGATGCGGCGATCGAAACCCTCTACGAGAACTACCGGCCCCTGGGGGCCTGCAGCGGCTATATCTGGAACGACATCCGGAACTATACCGGCGGCGACCTGGAGAAGATGCTGGGTTTTGTGGAGATCGTGCCCGTGCCCCTGACCGAGAGCCTCGGCACCGTGACGGGCAAATACCCGGCCAAGGACAAGATCACCTCCTCGGCCGTCGACCTGCTGGGGGAGGAGTCGATCCAGCGCCTGCTGCACATCGCCGACACCAACAACCCCTACCGCTTCGACCTGCGCCGCGGGGCGTTGGCGCGGGTCGCCGGCGGCGGCATCCACTTCAGCGACGAGATCTACAAGAACAAGAAGGACCTCGTGCAGGTCTACCTGGGGGTCATCCAGAACCGCTCGATCGAGATCGACGGCTACAAGTGGCCGATCGACAGCCTGATCATCGCCACCAGCAACAATTCCGAATTCAACCAGTTCCTCTCCGAAAAGGAGGAGGCCCCCATCGTCGACCGCTGCCGGATCTGCTATGTCGCCCACAACACCAACTACAAGCTCCAGGCCGAACTGACCGCCTATGCCATCGGCAGCGAGGCCAAAACCACCCTGACCCGCGAGAGCCTGCATCAGGACCCCAACCTCAACTACGCCGCCTCGGTGGCCGCCGTGCTGACGCGCCTGGCGCGCTCGGAGAAGTTGACCCCGGTGGAGACCATGAAGCTCGCCGCCGGCGAGGTGGCCGGCGAAAAGAGCATCAAGACCCTGGCCGAGGTGATCGACACCCTCAACCAGGAGCCGGACATCACCAAACGCTTCGGCCAGGGCGGCCTCGGCCAGCGCAACCTCGGCCGCGCCCTGCAGCTGATGGTGGAGAGCTCCGAGACCAACGAGGGGCGCTGCATGTTCGCCTACGACATCTTCCGGGCGGTGGAGCGCGTGATCCTGGACTACGTCACCGACGCCAACAACCGGGTCAAGTTCCTGGAGGACCTCAAGATCGCCAAGAGCCTCTACCGCGAGCGGATCATGACCGAAATGTTCAACGCCTACATGGATGAACCGCTGGCGATCCGCAAGGACGTCATGAACTACGTCAACATGATCATCGGCATCGACGCCGAAAACCTCGGGGTCGACCGCATGTGGAAGTACAAGGACCCCCAGAGCGGCGAGCTGCGGGCCCTCAAGGTGGACGAGCGCTACATCAACAGCGTCGAAGAGCGCCTGGGGCTCAAGACCGAGGAGCAGCGCGACTCCTTCCGCACCTCGATCCGCAAGATCTACGGTCAGAAGATCTCCATCGACCCGAATTACGACTTCATGGACAACCTCGAGCTGGTCAAGGCGGTGACCGATGTGCGCTTAAAATCCGACATCGCCGGCGCCGGCAGCCTGATCGGGGCGCTGGCCAACCGCACCAACGAGGAAAACCAGAAGCTCTACGACCGCATGATCGACACGATGCTCAACAAGCTGGGCTACTGCCGGACCTGCGCCCAGAAAACCATCGAGTACTTCTGCACCCAGGAGGACGAGTCCTGATCGACAGCCAACCGTCCGCAGCGACCCGCTGCCGCTGCGGTAGATGTTGCGGAGTTCCTCGGGCGGGGTGATGAGTTCGGCCTCGGTGGGAAAGTCGGGCCCCTGGATGAAGGCGCACAGGCTCTCGAGGTCGGCATCGGGGTGCTGCAGCAGGTGCACCAGCGCCCGG
>JAABRJ010000504.1 GCA_011390985.1 Desulfobacteraceae bacterium | reverse complement strand
CATCGAGTACTTCTGCACCCAGGAGGACGAGTCCTGACCGGCGGCCGATGCCGGAGGTGAGTGAAGATCCCATGAACCCTGAATTCGACGCCTACTGCCAAACCCTGCGCGCCAAAGAGACCCTTTCGGAGGCGGAAAAGCGGCTGGTGGCGGAGCTGGACGACCACCGCCCGCATCGGCTACCGGTGCCGCAAGCCGCGCCCGGCGTTCCACTTTTGCAGCCGCGGGGCTTCTACGACCACCACGACCTGGGCAGCCTGCAGGCGATCACGGCCCTGTCGCCGGGTTATGCCGCCCGGATCGGCTCCCTGGACGAGCTGCTGGAGCGCGACCGCCAGCGTGAAAAGGACGGGTTTCCGCGCAAGATCAATGTGGGCCGGCTGATCAAGCCCGGCAGGGGTGGGCGCGACAAGGTGGTGGTGGTGCCCACCACGGTGGAGGAAAAGCTGATCCACGACAGCGCCCCCCAGTCCCCCGAGGCCGAAGACACCTCCGGCGGCACCGGCGACGGTCAGGAAGGCGAGGTCATCGGCCAGGAGCCGGTGCGCGAGCCGGGCAGCGGCGCGGGTGCGGGACCCGGTCAGGGGGAGGGCGGCGCCCACGAACTGGAATCCAGTGCCTACGACCTGGGCCGCATCCTGACGGAAAAGTTCGAGCTGCCCAACCTCATGGACAAGGGCAAAAAGCGCGCCCTGGCGCGCTACACCTACGAGCTGACCGACACCCACCGCGGCTTCGGCCAGCTCCTGGACAAGAAGGCCACCCTGCGCCGGATCCTGCGCACCAATATCAGCCTGGGCAACGTGCCCGACCCGGGCGACATCGACCCCGCGCGTTTTGTGATCGCGCCCAACGACCGGGTCTTCCGGGTGCTCTCCAAGGAAAAGGACTACGAGTCCCAGGCCATGATCTTTTTCCTGCGGGACTACTCGGGCTCCATGGCCGGGCGCGCCACCGAGCTGGTGGTCACCCAGCACGTCCTGATCTACAGCTGGCTGCTCTACCAGTACGACCGCCAGGTGCAGACCCGCTTCGTGCTGCACGACACCGAGGCCGCCGAGGTGCCCGATTTCTACACCTACTACAACCTCCAGGTGGCCGGCGGCACCCAGGTGGCCGCGGCCTACCGCCTGGTCAACGAGATCGTTCAGAAGGAAAACCTGATCCCCGACTACAACATCTACATCTTTCACGGCACCGACGGCGACGATTGGGACACCGACGGCAGGACCACCGTGCCCGAGTTGGCCAAGATGCTGGCCTACGCCAACCGGGTAGGCATCACCATCGCCGAACACGGCACGACCCCCGGCCGCAAGACCGAGGTGGAAAAGTACCTGAAGGATTCGGGCCTGCTGACGGCCCAGCGCAAGCGCCTGCGGCTGGACGTGATGCAGGCCGATGCCGACGAGGCGCGCCTGATCGCGGGCATCAAACTGCTGACTGCCGAGGAATGAGCCGGCCGCGATCGGCCCCGGCGGGCGGCGTGGGCCTGGCGGGGCCGACCGGTTTCAGCCGGCGAGGGAAACCCCATGGAACTGATCGACCAGCACACCAAGAAGATCATGGAGGGCTGCAAGGCGCGCGCCCGGGACGCCGGCCTGCGCTTCGAGGACGAGTCCCTGGAGTACATCGTCACCAACCGCGACCTGCTGGAACTGTCCCCCAAGGTGATGATCCCGACCCTTTACGACTACTGGGTCCACGACGTGGAGGTTCTGCGCGAGAAGGGCAAGTACGAGCTTTACCCCGGCAACCCCTACGAGACTGTGATCAACACCCGCCCGGCGATCTCTTTCTACAACGACAACAACCCCGACTGGTTGAACGTCATGATCTTCTACCACGTCCTGGGGCATATCGACTTTTTCCAGAATAACCTGTTTTTCCGTCACACCTGGGACCTGGACTTTACCGGGCAGGCCCTTTCGGACAAGCGCCTGATCGCCCAGCTGCGTTCGGAAAAGGGCCGCTGGGTGGACTATGTCATCGAATTCACCCGCAGCATCGACAACCTGGTGGCCTTTCACGGCGAACTCTCCAGGCTGCACCGCCCGGAGGCCAGCAAGACCGCAAGGCCGCTGGATTTTTACTTCGATGTTTTCCTGCAGACCAACAAAAAGCTCGCCATCACGGACTACATCAAGGAGGTCGAGCGCTACAACGCCTGCATCCGCACCTACGGGGACCTGGGGGAGCAAACCTTTTTCGCCGAGGTCCACCTCAAACACCCCGAGTTCGAGACCCTCTTCCGCAAGCACCGCCAGCAGCGGCGGCCCGAGGTCGGCGACCTGATCCAGTTTCTGACCACCCACTCCGAGTTTCTCAACCGCGCCGAAAACCGCTGGATGCAAACCGTGATGGAAGTGGTGCGCAAAACCTCGCTGTTTTTTCAGCCCCAGATCCGGACCAAGGTCATGAACGAAGGCTGGGCGAGCTACTGGCATGAAACGCTTTTCTTCGAAGACGAGCGCATCCGCGGCCACGAGGTGGAATTCGCACGGGTCAACGCCGCGGTCACAGCCATGCCCCGGGTGGGGCTCAACCCTTACGCCCTGGGCATGCGCCTATTCTACGACATCGAGAAGATGGCCGACCAGGGGCACTACTCCATCGCCTACAGGCGCCTGCGGAACGCCCGGCAGCGGCAGCGCTACGACACCGACCAAGGCAGCGGGCGGGACTTCATCTTCCGTGTCCGCGAAAACTATTGCGACTTTACCTTCATCCACACCTTCGTGGACCAGGATTTCGTCGACCACCACAAGCTCTTTGTCGCCGGCAAGCGCCTCAACCAGGAGCGCCGCGTCTGGGAGTACTACATCAAGAGCCGTTCGGCCGAGGACTACCGCCAGATGCTGGAAGACGGGCTCTACCACCCGCCCCGGATCACGGTGTCGGCAGACGGGGGCCAGGAAAACGTGCTGCAACTGGTGCACCGCTTTGAAGGCAAGCCCTTGGTGCGGGACTTCATCGCCGGCACCCTGATGGGCGTTGCGTATCTGTGGGGGGCGGCGGTGCAGCTGGACACCCATGAACTGGTCGCGACATCCGACGACAGCGCGCCCCACGGTTCGGTGCACCCGTTTTTGTCGGGCTATCCCGGCGCGCACCAGGAGGAGGCCCGCAAGACCGGGGCCGAGTGGCAGAAAGTGCGCTACACCATGAAAGACCGCAAGCTGACCCGGGAGGTGGTGGCGGCCGGCCAAGCCTCTATCGCCAGCCCATCGGTCGCGCCCTGACCTGCGACCTTGCCCCGCCCTCAGGCCCTTCGAGGTTTACCGATGGAAAACATTCAGAACGCGCTGCAATACCTCAACCACAGCATCGGCAAGTCCAACCAGGGAGACACCATTTCCTTCCAGGCCTTTCTGCAGGAACTGACCGCCCGCCCCGCAAGGGTGGTCCGCAACGTCTTCCAGGTGTTTCACGACATGATCAAAACCTATGTCGGAGAGGGCATCGACGAGTATCCCAACGACCCGGAGTCCATCCACTACGTCTACTACGACTGCAAGCGCCTGTTCGTGGAGGGCGCCGACCAGCCCTTTTTCGCCGACCGGCTCTTTTCAAACCGCCTGATCAGCCTGGTGGAGGCCCTCAAACGCGGCGCCCAGCAGAACAAGGTCTACGTCTTCGAGGGACCGCCGGGGTCCGGCAAGAGCACCTTTCTCAACAACCTGCTGCGCAAGTTCGAGGAGTACACCAACACCGCGGAGGGCAAGCGCTACGAGGCCGTCTGGCGCCTCAACCGGCGGGTCTTCGGTGCTCTGCCCGACCAGGCGGCCATGCCCCTCTACGAGAAGCTGGCCAAGCTGCTGAGCCATGATTTTCAGGGCGATGCGGACATCCTGGCGGACAGCCACCCGTTGGCACTGGGCGAAGACTACGTCGAAATCCTGTGCCCCAGCCACGACAACCCCATTCTGATGATCCCCAAGGCCTGCCGCCGGGCGTTTTTCGAAAACCTGCTGCAGGGCGACCCCTTCAAGGAGAAACTGCTCAACGACAAGGAGTACGACTGGGTCTTCCGGGACACCCCCTGCACCATCTGCAGTTCGCTCTACGAGGCCCTGCAGGCCAGGCTCAAGAGCCCCCAGGGGGTCTTCGAGCTGCTCTACGCACGCCCCTACCGCTTCAACCGACGCCTGGGCGAGGGCATCAGCGTCTTCACCCCCGGCGACAAACCCATCAAGCAGGAGGTGCTCACCAACGGCATCCTCCAAAACCGGATCAACGGCATTCTCAAGGACAGCAACCAGGTCAAGTACATCTTCTCGCGCTATGCCAAGACCAACAACGGGATCTACGCGCTGATGGACATCAAGAGCCACAACACCGCGCGCATGATCGAGCTGCACAACATCATCAGCGAGGGCGTCCACAAGGTCGAAGACGTGGAGG
>JAABRJ010000503.1 GCA_011390985.1 Desulfobacteraceae bacterium | reverse complement strand
TACGTAAAATACGTTCTTTATTACCTGCTGAGCGTTGGCTTTTTCTTTTTCGGTTTTCAACGCATTCGGGGCGCCGTCAGGCGCTACAACGCATCTTCAGCCGAAGGGTAAAACCGTGGTCGTACCCATGGCGGAAGCGCCCCGTTCGCTGACTGCCCGAACCGTTGGGCAGCGACCGATCCATCGTCTCGACATCTGCGACCCGGGGTGCCTGCCCAGAAGTCGATCCACTGGCAGTTGACGTTTCCCGGCGATATGAGCGCGGCGGCCGATATTGCCAAGGTCTTTTTAACCCTTAATTTGTCATAGTTCGGTAAAATACAGGGCGGTGCGCTGGGGTTTTCTTATACCCATTGTGAGCCGGTTTTTGGCCGGCGCTACAAGACCGCGGTATCCCACCTTGCAGTCGATGTCGGTTTGTCGTCACACGCAAAGCAATACGCCAACCGTGATTCCGACCGACCCACACCCAGTGACATTAAGGAGCTAGGCCATGAGAATTCTTTACATATTGATGCTGGTAGCAATTCTTTCGACCACCGCCGCCGCCGCCGGCAAGGCGGTTTCCTACCAGGCAAACGGGAACTCCTACGAGGGGTATTTCATCACTCCCGGCGCCGGGGCCCCGTTGGTCCTGCTGGTCCACGACTGGGACGGACTGACGGACTACGAGATCAAACGGGCCGGGATGCTGGCGGAGATCGGGTACGCGGTTTTTGCCGTGGATCTTTTCGGCGCCGGGGTCAGGCCGACGGCGGAGGCCGACAAACGCCGGCACACGGCCGAACTTTACGGGGACCGGAATAAGATGCGCAGCCTGCTGAACGCGGCGCTTGAAGCGGCCAAGGCCCAGGGCGCCGATACAGCCAACGCGGTGGCGATGGGATACTGCTTCGGCGGCGCGGCCGTGCTCGAGCTGGCGCGCTCGGGGGCGGAATTGAAAGGCTTTGTCGCCTTTCACGGGGGGCTGACGACGCCGGAAGGGCAGGACTACGCCCAAACCAAAGGCAAGCTGTTGATCCTGCACGGGACGGCGGACACCAGCGTCACCATGGAGCATTTCGCCTGGCTTGCGGCGGCGCTGGAGGAAAAGGGGGTCTCCCACGAAATGATCACCTACGGCGGTGCTCCCCATGCCTTTACGGTGTTTGGCACCGACCGCTACCGGGAAGACGCCGATAAAAAGTCATGGCGGCGGTTTGGCGAGTTTCTCTCCGAAACCCTGAAATAGCGGGGGCTGCCCAACCCGCTCCATCCGGCTCCCGCATTCCTGAGACCGGACCGTAGAGCGGTGGGGGGCGGACGCCTTGAGGCCTTCCCAAGACGCTATTCCCCGACCGTATCCACACCCGCAAATTTTGGCTCGTGCAGGGGGATCAGGACATCGGCCATCGATTTGATCTCCAGCATGATATCGTAGGCGCGGTAGACATCCACCGGGGTCCCCGGCGGGATCACCTCCATCTCCATCGCCCTGACATCCAGGGGCGGGTTGAAGTTCTCGTCGATCACGCAGAAGCCGGTGATGACGGCCAGCCCCTGGGCGGTGTCCACCAGGATGGAGAGGCCGCCCGCGCTGTGCGCCGGGGTGTGCATCACGCGGATGCCCGGGAGGATTTCACGGTCCTCGTCGATGATGCGCAGCTGCCCGTTTTCCTCGACCTCTTCGATGTAGTCTTCCAGGTAGCGAAAATCCAGCGGGTGCGGGTGGTGGACGTGTTCAACTTCGGCGCGGTGGACGAAGATCGCGGCATTGGGGCACCGGTAGTCGTTTTCACAGTGATCGTTGTGCAGATGGGTGTGGATCACGACGTCGATCTCTTCGGGTTTCAGACCCCAGCGGGCCAGCCCGTCCTCGAAGGTGAAGATTCTGCCGCCGATGGCCGCCTCGCGCTCCGGCGACTGGATGGGGCTCATCTCGCCGGTGTCCACCAGCACCTTCTGGTCGCCGCCTTCCAGATACCAGGCATAGATCGGTATCACGTATTGCTGGCCGTAACCGTGCTGATAGGTCATCATCCCCTTGTCAAAAACTTTTGTCCCCAGAACGATGGGATGGATCTTGTAGGTGCACATGGGGTCACTCCCGTCTTTCGGATTTTTTGCCGAGGTCCTCGCCCGCAGGGTCGCCATTTTGTGGCGGGCTTGAAAACGCGTGATCGAAGTTGGAACAGGCGCTGGGAGGACGGCGGCACGTGCATGGCCGGCCCCTTCATTTCAAGGAGAGACCCGCGATGAAAAAATGGCGTTGTATGATCTGCGGCTACGTCCACCTCGGACCGGAACCCCCCTACCAGTGTCCGTTTTGCGGCGCACCCCGCAAGATGTTCGAGGAGTTCTTGGGCTGATTCCGGACCGCCGGTTTCGCTGACGAGCAGGCAGGCCGCCGGCCGAGGCGCCGGGCGGCCGCAACCAGGTCCGATAGTCTGCTATTGCGTCATTTTATGACCCGAAGCCGCATGGTCTGCCGCAATTTCAGCCACAAGGCCCGCAGAATGGCTGAAGCCACCTCATCGGGGGAGACGCTGGCTCTGCGAAGGTAAAAGCGGCAGGCCGTCATCAGATCGTCGTTTCCGACATACAGCCCGAAGTTCTCCTTGATGTAATCCCCGAGGGCGACATTCAGACCGGGCAGCTCCTGCTCCGTCATATTGGCAATGACCACCCGGTCCTTGAGGGGCAGTTGGCGGTCCAACTGCGCCACCGCCGCAGCCACCGTGGTCGGCAAATCCCTGCGTTCGACGGCCCGTAGGTGCGGGGTGCGGGAAAATCCCGCCGGGCTTGCGGTCATCATCAACAGATAATAGACGGCTTCCAGAACATCGGCGACACTGCGGTAAAGGGTGCGGCCCTCATCTTCGGCACTGCCTGAAACATGCAGCACGCGGATTTGTTTTGCCACAATCCAGCCGCTGATTTTCTCGGCGGCCCGGAACCCCCCGAACTTCTCCAGATCGATCTCCAGCCAGGTATCCGGGGCGGCGGCGATTTTGCGCCGGATGCCGCTGAAAAAGTCCGGCAGCTTTCCCCTGTAAAAGAGCAGGGTGCCGTCTGCAGCCACGGCATTGCCTTCCACCCCGGCGGCCCATTGATCTGCTGCCATCATCCCCGATTCCGCATGCCACCCCGCGGGCTGCCCGCCACAGGGGAGTTCCAGCCGCCCGGCGGCCTCAATCGCCGCCTGTTCGACACCAGTTTGGCCGCTTGTGACGATCTTTACAATCATACCCCAGCGCTCCTCGCCGTTTTCCGGTTCGCCCCGCGGCTTCAGCGCAGCGAAAAGTGAATGACGATCCACAACCCCAGAAACCCCAGTATGCCGAAAACCAGAAACTCATTCACGATGATCTTCCGCCAGGGCGCCCTGTTGCTCGAATAAAGCACAATCCCCAGAATGTAAAGACAGATCAGCACAAATGAAAAAATCAGGGTAAAGGTCGGATTCATTTCCAGTTTCCTGTCCCCCGTCAGAGAGTAAGATGTTCTGAAAAAAGCGGCCGTAGACCGTCGGGCGGGTCTCCAGCCTGGCCGGGTCCCCATTTTCCTGGATTGCCCGTTGCGTCCCGCCAGAGCGGCCTTAAATTTCCAATTGAACTAGCGGCACCTGATCTTAAACTGTTCGGCCGTGGATCAGCCGCGGCAAAATGCCAACGCCGGCCCAAGACCCTGCCGGTTCAGACCCGCACTTGCACTGGGTGTATTAAAGAGCGAGGAGAATGACCAATGATGAGCAATCAGCAGACTTCCCGCGGCTGGGGCGCCTTACTGGCGGCGACCGGGTGTTTGATCGTGCTGGCCGGTTGTCAGGCCGGTATTTTTTCCTATGTGGGCACCACGGCTCGGCCTGAAAATCGCTTGGCGCTGGTGCCGGGCGCCGAAAGCAGCGGCACGTGGCGAACACCGGATCTCGTGGTCGAATATGTCTTGAAACCAACCCAGCAGACGCTGGCCCTCAAGGCAACGGTCGATCTGGCCGCGCATATGCAGAAAGGCTTCAGCTTCGCCAGCAACGTCTTTCTGGGCGTCCATTTTCTGGACTCCGAAAACCGGGTGCTGGCCAGTCGCAGTTTCGCGCTTTCAGGTAACCGCACCCCGATCCGGCAGTGGCGCATCGAACGCCGGCTGGAAATTCCAGCGGGGGCCGATGCCGTTGCTTTCAGCTACAGTGGACGGGTCGGCGAAGGGGGCTTCGGCGCCGACGACAACGGTGGGGGCGGGGCGTCCTGGGACTTCTGGCAACGGCCCTGAAAAAGGCTGCCATGAGCGCCTCAGCCGTTTTCCGGCCCCCGGCTGCGGGTTTTCCACGCCTGGTAGCGATGAAGGTCCTTTTCGATGAAAAACAGGCACCCGGTGAGCAGCAGCGCGTCGTCGATCTGGCCGATGAACGGTACCGTGTCCGGTGCCAGGTCCAAGGGCATCAGAATATAAACCAGGGTCAACACCAGGGCGGTCATCGACAGCGCCGGCACCTGACGGTAGGCCCCGCTCCAGTAGTCCCGCAGCAAGGCTCCCAGCAGACGCAAATCAGCCCACACGCGGCGCCAGAGCCCCGCCGGCATTTTGGTTTTTGGGGAATTAAACGCCATCTGACGCTCCAATTCTGCAGGCCGGTTTCATCTCCGGCGGCTCCCATGGGCACCTGTTGGCAGCACTTTTTTTCATTTCGGCCTCCAAATCCCTTTTGACATGAGTCGGGGCTTTGTTTATGGTCTGTCTCGCTTTTCATCCAGAGGCGGACGCGAGGATCTGTTTTTTCTCCTTGCTGGCGAGTGCCCCCTTCAAGCCGTGACAGAATAACATGAATCCCGTCCGTTTTTCAAAGCCTGATCCGTCACCCGTCTCGGGGGTGGCCTTCGCTCTGACGGCCTTTCTGATCTGGGGGGCCAGCCCGGTTTATTGGAAAGTCCTGGCAGACGTCCCGGCCCTGGAGATCATCAGCCACCGGGTGGTCTGGTCCTTTTTCTTTCTCCTGCCGCTGCTCTGGTGGCAGGGCCGTTGGCCGGAATTTATCGGGGTTCTGAAAAAGCCCCGCACGGTGGCGACCCTTCTGCTGACCGCGCTCTTGGTGGCCGCTAACTGGCTGATCTACATCTGGGCCGTCAACCACGGCCTGGTCCTGCAGGCTAGCCTGGGCTACTACATCAATCCCCTGGTGAATGTCATCCTGGGAGCCCTGTTTCTCAGGGAGCGCCTCAGGCGCTTCCAGTATGGCGCCGTTCTGCTGGCAAGTGCCGGGGTGGTGTACCTGACCCTCAGTCTGGGGCAGTTTCCCTGGGTATCCCTGACCCTGGCGGTCACCTTCGGAATTTACGGCCTGATCCGCAAAATCGTTGCGGTCGGGGCCCTGGTGGGGCTCCTGGTGGAGACGGCGCTGCTGTCGCTCCCGGCCCTGATCTACCTCGGGGCACTGCACGCCGTGGGCGCTGCGGCCTTCGGCGGCGCAGGCCTGCGCATCAGTTTTTTTCTGACCGGATCCGCGCTGGTTACCGCCCTGCCATTGCTGTGCTTTTCCCTGGGGGCCCGCCGTCTGAGGCTCGCGAGCCTCGGGTTTCTGCAGTACGTGGCCCCCAGCTGCATGTTTTTACTGGGCGTGCTGGTGTATGAAGAGCCTTTTTCCGCGGCTCAGGTGAAAACGTTCCTGATGATCTGGTGCGCCCTGGCCATCTATTCGGCCGACTCAATTCTGTTCTACCGCCGCCGTGGCTGCGCGACCCGCCTGGCGCCAGCGGGCGCGCCGCTGGCCCAGGGCGCTCCGAAATGACGCCGACCGGCGGGGACAGCATGCAGGGCGGTGCGCGGGGCAATCGGTTCTCCCGGCACCATCTGAAGATCGCCGTGGCGACTGTGCTGGCCGTTTTGCTTTTTGTTGGCGGCCCGGGGTATCTTTCCCCGCGCAGTTTCGTCCGGGCCTGGAATCTCGGCCACATCGCGCTTTTTTATCTTTTGACCGACCTTTTCCTGCAGACCCCCCCCAATCTGGATCCCAAGCGCTGCGCAGGGGTGTTCTGGGGCGCCCTGGCGGCAACGCTGATTCTGGGCTCCCTGGTGGAGTTGGCTCAATCCCGCATCGGGCGTCTGCCGGATGCCGGCGATGTGGCCCGCGACCTCCTGGGCACGTTGCTTGCCCTGGCGTTTCGAATGAAGCCTGCGGCGGGAGAAATCGGTTGGGGGCGCCGGTTTTTGCAGATTTCCGCAGGCCTGATGCTGGTTGCCGCCTGTGTTCCCCTGGCCATCGCACTTCTGGACGAATACCGCGCCGCCAGCGCCTTCCCGCAGCTGGGGAGCTTTGAAACCACCACCGAACTGGGCCGCTGGAATGGCAGCGCCGCCAGCACCCCCTCCGCCAAGGTGTTCCGCGACGGGCGGCGATCGCTTGAAATTTCCCTGACGTGCGATACGTATTCCGGTGTCGGTCTGAAGTATTTCCCCCGGGACTGGCGCGGCTACAGCGCCCTTGAATTCAGCGTTTTCAACCCCGGCACAGCCCCGCTGGCGCTCACCTGCCGGGTTCACGACCGGACGCACACCACCGCTCGCCAGCGCTACAGCGACCGCTTCAACCGCAGCTTCACGATCAAACCCGGCTGGAACGACATCGCCATCTCGCTGGAAGAAATTCGCCGGGCGCCGCTGACCCGGCCCATGGATTTGTCCCGCATCGATGGGCTGGGGCTCTTCAGCGTTCGGCTGCCGACCCCGTTTACGGTTTACCTGGACCGCGTGCGCCTCGTGAAAGGCTCGGGCGCTCAGGATACGCCGGTCTCGGAAAAGAAATGACCGCCGCGGCTTTACAAAAATTTGGGCCTCCTGTATGACCCGAATGAATCGGCAGATCTTGGTTTTGTACCCGGCGTCAGCCCCGGTGGGGGAACATCGGCCGCTCGATTGGCGGTCTTTGGCAACCCAAAAGGAGAAAAAACATGCCGATAACCATCAACCAGGTGATTTGTGCTACCGATTTTTCCGAGATTGCCAACCGCAGCCTCTCTTTTGGCATTCCCTTGGCCCGACATTTTCAGGCGGCCTTGTGCGCCTGCCACGTGCTGTTTATTCCCCGGTCGGCCACCATGTTCGGCGACGTGCCGCTCTACACCGACTCCCGTCGCGAACAGTTGAAGGACGAGGCCCAAATCCAGCTTCGGAAACTCACCGACGGTTTGCCGGTACCCTGTGAGGCGGTGGTTGCGGAGGGAAACGTTGCGGATGAAATCGCCCGCTTGGCCGAAGATCGCAGCGCCGGCCTGGTGATTGTCGCCACCCACGGCGAGTCCGGCGTTAAACGCCTGGTGTTGGGATCGGTCACCGAACGCTTGATCCGGATTGCCTCCTGCCCGCTGTTGATTCTTACCGCAGCTGCGCAAGAGGCGCCGGCGGGGGAGCCACCCGAAAGGCTGTTCCGGCGCATTCTGGTCGGCTCTGATTTGTCCCCGGATGCCGATCTGGCCGTGGCGTACGGCTTTCAACTGGCCCAGGAGTTCCAGTCCGAAATTCACCTGGTCCACGTTATCGAACCCGCAGGCTACGGCGGCGATCTGATCGAAAAAGCCCTGGGGGAAAATTTAAGGGACCTGATGCGGCGCCGCGCTCGGGATCGACTGGCCGAACGAGTCCCCGACGGGGCGGCCGACTGGTGCGCGCCCCGCACGGCGCTTGTGGAGGGCAGGGCCCACCAGGCGTTGACGACCTACGCCAAGGAACACCAGATCGACCTGATGGTGCTGGGCGTGCGGGGCGTGAACCTGCTGGAGTCGCTCCTGGTGGGGTCCACCACGGACCGCGCAATCCGCTCCGCGACCTGCCCGGTTCTGACGGTGCGCTCGGCGACAGCCGGTTAAAAGCGGGTATCGCAGCAACCCCAGGGCCCCGGCGGGGAAGGGGAGGGCCGAGCGACCCCGGATTCGAGCGGCAAAGGAAGCGCTCAGCACCCCCGATAGCGGGCGACCATCCGCTCTGCCTCGGACTGGAGCTCATCGGCAAAACCCTTTGGCGCCA
Source organism: Desulfobacteraceae bacterium (assembly GCA_011390985.1). Taxonomy (GTDB): domain Bacteria; phylum Desulfobacterota; class Desulfobacteria; order Desulfobacterales; family JAABRJ01; genus JAABRJ01. The sequence goes on along the minus strand of JAABRJ010000503.1, from coordinate 1,770 downwards.
AAACGCGCGCCCCGGCGCCCCAGCCCAGCACCCACGCCCGGGTTTCCGCCGTGAGCGCCGCTCTGGCTTCGTAAACGATCGAACCGTCCGGGTTGCGCTGAATTGTCTGACCGGGGTGCCAGATGCGCTCTTCGATATACCCGGCGATCTTCTCCGCAAACCAGATCCGGAGGCGAACCGGTTTTCCGGCAAACACCCCGAACCCGCCGCCCATAAAGGCCGTTGCGTCAAAGCTCTCGGGCACTTCAAAGGCCTCCTCGGTTTTTTCGACGGCCTGGATCCGGTTCAGTGCAAAAATACGGACATCCTGCCGCAGATGACAAAACCCCACCAGGTAAATCGATCCCCTGAAGTGCCAGATTTTATAGGGCGCCACCATCCGCTGCGACCGGGTTTTGCGGCCCATGGCGGCATAGTCGATCCGCACACAGCGCTTTTGCATCGCAGCGGCGGTGATCAGTTCGAGAGCGGCGCGGTTGGCGCCGTAGTCGCGGTAAGGCTCAAAGCCCGTCTGGAATGTCCGGCTGATGTCCTCGAGGTAGGCCAGCTGGGGCGGCTTCAGGGTGGCCCGGAGCTTTTTAAAAAAAGTTTCCAATGCATCATAAAAAAATGTTGTTTTCAGGGGGGTTAAAAGGGATTTGCTGAAGTACAGGGCGAATAGTTCGCGTGGGCTCAGGGGAATCGGCACCTGGTCCTCAAAGGTATCCAGCAGGGCCCAGCGGTTGCGGCCGTCACGCTGGTCGTTGTAGATCGGAAAACCGCCGACCTGAAGGGCTTCGAGGTCGCGGTAAACCGTCCGCACGTGGCAACCCAGCCGGTGGGCCAGTTCTGCAGCCCCGACGCCGTCCGTCGCCCTGATCAGGTGCTGGATCATCTGCCATTGCCGGCCGAGCTGATCGCCCCGGGCCATGATTGCTCCTGTTGCCCAAGCCATCCCGCGGAGACGGTTCCGCAAAAAGCTCGGTGCCGGTTTTGCGCGTCATTTCATTGCGGCTGCGGCGCACTTCAAGGGTGTCGCAGCACCCGAGCCCTGCACAGCGGAGGCCTGGGCTTTCGGTGCAGCCACTCCCCAATTCGACTTCCACGAACACATCGCGGAATTTCGAGGAGAAGCTTTCATGTGGGCCAATCTCGCGGCGGCCGCCGTTTTGCTGGTGCTCGTGGGTGCCGGCTGTCTGGCGCTGCAGGCGCTTAAAAAAGGACGCCCGCGCCGTGCCGACGGGCAAGGCCGGATAACCGGCCGTTGCGGCGAGAGCGTGGCAATCGGTCTTTCCTTCAGGGGCGAGCGGGTGGTTGAGGCCGCCGCCCGCTCCGACGGCTGCGCTTACAGCTGCACGTGCGCGCTTGCCGCCGCGCGTCTGGCCAAGGGGCGAACCGCCGTCGAGGTTCTCGACATCGGCGCCGCCGCCATCGAACGCGCCGCCGGCGGGGTCCCCGCCGACCATCGCCACTGCGCAACCCTTGCGGCCGCCGCACTGCAGGCGGCCGTGGACGACTACATGCAGCGCCGCCCGGCCCACACCGGCGGCAAATCGGCAGGGTGAGATGGGGAACGTTTTTTCCGCTTTGCGAAGCGGCACAGCGGGGTGTCAGGGGTGTCTTAGTCGGCGCGAAAGGTGATCGTGCGTTTTTCAGGTTCCGGATGGGCACGGTAGAGGATGGCCGTGTGGCCGATCATCCCCACCAGTTCGCAGCCGGTCTCCCGGCCAAGCGCTTCGAGGATGGCGTTTTTCTGCTCCTTCTCCTTGTGCTCGTTGAATTTCATCTTCA
>JAABRJ010000502.1 GCA_011390985.1 Desulfobacteraceae bacterium | reverse complement strand
CCGACGCAGCAGACTGTCGATGCGCTGATGAAACTGGATCTCTCTCCAGGGGTCGATGTCGAGATTAAACTGTAGGATAGGGGCTTTATCGCGATGTGTAGAGGACTGTTAGGGAAAAAGGTTGGGATGACGGGCGTCTTCGATGCCGAAGGCAATTTTGTGCCCGTCACGGTGGTCCAGACGGGCCCTTGTGTAGTAACCCAGATCAAAACCGAAACCACCGATGGATATAACGCGCTCCAGCTGGCCTTTGACGAGAAGCGTCAGAGCCGCACGAACAAGCCACTGCGCGGGCATTTTCAGAAGGCGGGGGGGCAGTGCTTCAGGGTCCTGCGGGAATTTTCGGCCGAAAAACCCGACGAGTTCAAGCTGGGGCAGGCTATCAGCAGCGATCTTTTCACGATCGGCGAAAAGGTCGATGTGGCGGGGCTTTCCAAAGGCCGTGGTTTTGCCGGGGTCATGAAACGCCACGGGTTCAGCGGCGGGGGCCAGACCCATGGCTGCCACAGCAAACGGATTCCCGGTTCCATCGGGTGCAGCGCCTGGCCCTCCAAGGTGGTGAAAGGCAAAAAACTGCCGGGTCATTACGGTGTTGAACGCAACACCGTCCGGAACCTTGAAATCGTCGACATCCGGCCGGAGCAAAACCTGATTCTTCTGAAAGGTGCTGTGCCGGGAGCCAAGTCCGGAATAATCGAAATCAAGAAAACGAAAACACGTCCTTAAAGATCGTTGGCGGTAGGAGGAAGCGACGCCGGCTGGGCCGGTCGGATTCCCGCAATGCCAGTGGTTTGGAATGAGGTATGTTATGCCTGTCTTTGATGTTCTCAATATAAAAGGTGAAAAGGTCTCCACGGTTGACCTTGTGGACAGCATCTTCGATGTCCCCGTCAAATCCTCGGTGCTGCACGATGTGGTCACCATGCAGCTCGCCAACCGCAGGGCCGGGACCGCCGCGGTCAAGCATCGCAGCGATGTGATGGGCAGCGGACGCAAACTTTTCAAGCAGAAGGGCACCGGTCGCGCGCGGCGCGGCGATATTAAATCTCCCCTGCTGAGAGGCGGGGGGTCCATTTTCGGACCCAACCCACGGTCCTACAGTTACAAGGTTCCCAAAAAGGTCCGGAAGTTGGCCCTTAAAATGGCATTGAGCAGCAAGTGCCAGGAAAATCAGCTGGTTGTTCTGGACCAGTTCGGGCTGGAAGAGGTCAAAACCAAAAAATTCGTGGAAGTTTTAAACGGCCTCAACCTAAAAAAAGCACTGATTGTGATCGACGCTGAAAACCCGAATTTGGAATTATCCTCCAGAAATGTCCCGTCGGTCAAAGTCCTGCGCTGTGAGGGGCTCAACGTCTACGATGTGCTCAACTGCAACACCTTGGTCCTGCTCGAGCCTTCCATCGAGGGTATTGAAAGGAGGCTCGCATGAATCCTTACGATATCGTCAAGCGCCCCCTGGATACTGAAAAAACGAACCTGCAAAAGGAGACTCACAACCAGTTCTCCTTTGAGGTCGACCGGCGGGCCAATCGCATTGAAATCTGCAACGCCGTCGAAACCCTCTTCAACGTTAAGGTGGCGCAAGTGCGCACCCTGCAGGTCAAGGGCAAGCGCAAACAGCGCGGCCGGATTATGGGCAAACGCAAGGACTGGAAGAAGGCGATTGTCAAGCTGATGCCCGGGGAACGAATCGACTTTTTCGAAGGGGTATAAAGCGAGGAGTAGAGCAATGGCTGTTAAGAAAGTTAAACCAACATCACCTGGACGCCGGTTTCAAGAATACGCTCCATTTGATGAAATCACCAAAACCACTCCCGAAAAGGGCCTGCTGCGGACCGCCAAAAAATCAGGCGGGCGCAACGTGAACGGGCGCATAACCGCTCGCCACCGCGGTGGCGGTCATAAGCGCCACTACCGTGTGGTCGATTTCAAACGTGACAAGATCGGCATTCCCGCGAAGGTCGCCGCCATTGAATACGACCCCAATCGTTCGGCCCGAATCGCCCTGTTGCACTATGTGGACGGCGAAAAGCGTTACATCCTGGCGCCGCTCAAGCTCGCGGTGGGCGAGACTGTAATGGCTGGGCCGGAGGCCGACATCAAGCCCGGCAACACACTGCCGCTGAGCAATATTCCGCTCGGCACCCAGATTCACAACATCGAGTTGAAGTTTGGGAAAGGCGGCCAGATCGTTCGCAGCGCCGGTACGTTCGCCCAGTTGGTGGCCAAGGAAGATCGCTATGCCCTGGTGAAGCTGCCCTCGGGGGAGGTTCGCATGGTCCTGCTGAAGTGCAAGGCCACCATCGGGCAGGTCAGCAATACCGAGCACGCCAATATCGCACTGGGTAAAGCCGGCCGCAAACGCTGGCTCGGCTGGCGGCCCAAGGTGCGCGGTGTGGCCATGAACCCGGTTGATCATCCGATGGGGGGCGGTGAAGGACGTTCTTCCGGCGGCCGGCATCCCTGTTCGCCCTGGGGGCAGAAGTCAAAGGGCTACCGGACACGCACCAACAAGCGCAGTGACCGCTATATCGTCAAAAAGCGCACGAAAAAATAAGTCTTAGGAGATATCATGCCAAGGTCGTTAAAAAAAGGCCCCTACATTGAGCCGAAACTCATGCAAAAAGTTACGACAGCCCAGGAAACCCGCAGCAACAAGGTAATCAAGACCTGGTCGCGGCGGTCCACCATTATTCCTGAGATGGTTGGGATCACCTTGGCCGTTCATAACGGGAAAAAATTCGTTCCGGTCTTCGTAACGGAAAATATGGTGGGGCACAAGCTGGGCGAATTCTCCCCGACGCGCACGTTCTATGGCCACGCTGGAGACAAAAAGTCCAAAGTCAAAAAATAAGGGTCGATTTCTTGCCCTAAAATTTTAGAAAAGGGAATAGCTGGCATGGAGGTTAGAGCAATCGCAAAATTTGTCCGGATTTCTCCGCTAAAGGTCCGAGAGCTCGTGGATGCCGTGAAGGGGAAACCGGTTGAAGCCGGGCTGAACATTTTAAAGTTCATGCCCCAGAAAGCGGCGGGTATCGTCGAAAAAACGATGCGCTCCGCCGTGGCCAACGCCGACCAGGTTGACGGCATGGATGTCGACGCGCTGGTGATTCGCAACATTATCGTCGATCAGGGGCCAAGCCTGAAGCGTTTTCGGGCGCGGGCGCGGGGACGAGGCGCCCGGATTTTAAAGCGTAGCAGTCACATCACGGTCATTTTAGCCGAAGAGACGGCGTAAAGAAGGAGGTAAGGAGCTTGGGTCAGAAAGTTAATCCAATCGGTTTGAGATTGGGGATCGTCAAAACGTGGGATTCGAGATGGTATGGCGGGAAAAGGTATGCCGATTACATCTTGGAAGACTTCAACGTCCGTAATTTCCTCAAAAAACGGCTTCACCACGCGGGTGTTTCCAAGATTGAAATCGAACGCTCTACCAAACGGGTCCGACTCCGCATCTTTACGGCCCGACCGGGAATCGTGATTGGTAAAAAGGGTTCTGAAATCGAAATCTTAAAAAAGGAACTGCAGAAATACACCGCCCAGGAAGTGCTGATCGACATTCAAGAGGTCCGCAAGCCCGAGATCGACGCCCAACTGCTGGCCGAGAATGTCGCCATGCAGATGGAGCGCCGCGTGGCTTTTCGCCGGGCCATGAAACGGGGCGTGACCTCTGCCATGCGCTTCGGCGCCCAGGGGATAAAAATTATCTGCGCCGGGCGTCTTGGCGGCGCGGAGATGGCCCGCACCGAGTGGTACCGGGAGGGGCGGGTGCCGCTGCACACGCTGCGGGCGGACATTGATTACGGTTTTACGGAAGCGCGCACCACATACGGCGCCATCGGGGTGAAGGTTTTTATCTTCAAGGGGGAAATCCTCAAAAAAGACCAGCCTGAACTGGAAGGCCGCTGACGCAGCCTCCCAAAACCGCCCCTGGTGCCCATTGAACGGCGGCGACCCAGAGCAAGGCGCTCGAACGATAACAGGGCGTTACCAAAGATAGGGCCTGTGACAGGAGATCAAGGAAATGCTGATTCCCAAAAAAGTCAAGTTTCGTAAAGTTCAGAAAGGTCGGATGAGAGGCACGGCCTACCGCGGGAGTGACCTCAACTTTGGGGAATACGGTCTCCAGGCGGTCGAATGCGGCAAAATCAGTTCAAAACAGATCGAGGCTGCCCGTATTGCCATGACACGCCATGTCAAGCGCGGCGGAAAACTCTGGATCCGGATTTTTCCAGACAAGCCCTTCACCAAGAAACCGGCTGAAGTCCGGATGGGTAAGGGTAAAGGCGCGCCTGAAGGTTGGGTGGCGGTGATTCGCCCCGGGCGGATACTCTATGAAATGACCGGGGTTTCCCCCGAAATGGCCAAGGAAGCCTTGCGGTTGGCCTCGTATAAATTACCGGTCAAAACACGATTTATCCAGAGGAGCGACGTCTAATGAAAGCGTCTGAGATTAGGGATATGAACCAAGAGGAACAGTTCCGTCGGCTTTCCGAGCTCAAGGAGACCCTGTTTACCCTTCGGTTTCAGAGCGAAAGCGGTCAACTGGAAAACTCCGCCAAGCTGAAGCAGACCCGGCGCGATATTGCACGGCTGAAGACGATTGTTATTGAACAGACTAAATAAAAGAATAGTGGCTGCCATGAAAAACCGAGGATTGAAAAGACAGCTGGTCGGTAAGGTTGTCAGTGATAAAATGGATAAGACTGTTGTGGTTCTGGTCGAAAGACTGGTAAAGCACCGGCTCTATAAAAAATTCATCCGCCGGCAGGCTAAGTTTGCTGCGCACGACGAGGCCAATTCCTGCCAGACTGGAGACAAGGTCGTAATTACCGAATCTCGGCCGCTGAGCAGAACGAAAAGATGGCGTGTCAGTAAAATCGTTGAAAAAGCCGTTTAGGATAAAGGGATAAAAAAAAATGATTCAGGCGGAGACGAGACTCACGGTAGCGGACAATTCCGGGGCCAAGGTGCTGAGTTGCATCAAGGTCCTGGGGGGCTCCCGAAGAAGATATGCGAGCATTGGTGACATCATTGTCGTTTCGGTCAAGGAAGCGATCCCCAACGCCAAAGTCAAAAAGGGGGACGTCCTTAAAGCGGTTGTTGTCCGAACCAAAAAGGAGATTCGCCGCAACGACGGTTCCTTTATTCGGTTCGACGACAATTCGGCCGTTCTGGTCAATGCCCAAAAAGAGCCGATTGGGACCCGTATCTTTGGACCGGTGGCAAGGGAGTTGAGGGCTAAGCGGTACATGAAGATCATTTCGCTAGCCCCTGAAGTTATCTAAACAGCCCGGGCCCACGGGAGAAGCAGGTTAACATCATGGATAAATGTCGATTGAAAAAAGACGATAAAGTCAAGGTCATTACCGGCAAGGATAAGGGGAAAATCGGTAAGGTCCTGCGGGTCAATAAGGACAAGAAGCGCGTCCTGGTGGAGAACATCAACCTCTTGAAGCACCACGTCAAGCCGAGTGCCCAAAACCGTCAGGGCGGCATAATTGAGAAAGAGGCGCCGATTCAATTGTCCAATGTGATGCTGATGTGCAACAAATGCATCAAACCGTCTCGAATCAAGATAAAAACCCTCGAAGACGGTAAAAAAGTGCGCGCATGCGGTAAATGCGGAGAAATTATCGACGCCTAACGTCTTTTTTGAGGATCGTGTTTCGGAGGAACACCATGTCGCAGTTAAAAGAAACCTACCAAAAAGATTTGGTCCCCCAGTTGATGGAGACCTTAAAACTGAAAAACCCCATGCAGGTGCCACGGCTCGTTAAAATCGTCCTGAACATCGGGATGGGGGAGGCCATCCACAACATGAAGCTGCTGGACTCGGCGGTGGAAGAGCTGACCCTGATCTCCGGGCAAAAGCCGGTCATAACCCGGGCGAAGAAGTCCATCGCCGCTTTCAAGCTTCGAGAGGGTATGCCCATCGGGTGCATGGTGACCCTTCGGCGCCGTCGGATGTATGATTTTATGAGCAAACTCGTCAACATTGCCCTGCCCCGCGTCCGCGACTTCCGCGGAATCTCCGGGAAGGCCTTTGACGGCCGCGGCAATTACTCGCTGGGCATCCGCGAGCAGATTATTTTTCCGGAAATCGACTACGACAAAATTGACAAGATCAACGGTTTGAACGTTTCCATCGTTACCAGTGCAAAGACCGACGAGGAGGGGAAAGAACTTCTCAAGTTGATGGGCATGCCGTTTAAAAATTAGTGCGTGCAGGTGCGAACGCCGCCCCCGGCTCCCAACAGCCGATACAAAGGTTTCAAGGAGGAAATTTTGGCAAAAAAGGCATTAATGATAAAGTCACAGGCGAAGCCGAAATTCAAAGTACGGGCATATAATCGCTGCCCGATGTGCGGCCGACCAAGAGCCTATATCAGGAAGTTCGGAATTTGCCGTATCTGCTTTCGAACCCTTGCTTCCGAGGGGCAACTGCCGGGTGTCGTCAAATCCAGCTGGTAGACGGCTGGCCGGCCTTCGTGACATCATTAAAAAAAAATCAAACCCAAGCAGATAAACGGAGAAAACAATGGCATCGAGTGACACAGTTGCGGATATGCTGACCCGCATCCGAAATGCCGGAAAAGCGAAATTCACCAGCGTCGATATCCCAGGGTCTAATCTGAAGTGTGAAATGGCCAGGATTTTAAAAGACGAGGGCTATATTCGAAACTACAAGTTTATTAAAGACAACAAACAGGGCATTCTCCGGGTTTACCTTAAATATACCGACGAGGGCCTGCATGCCATTTACGGGATCGAGCGGGTCAGTAAGCCGAGCCGACGCACCTATGCCAAAAGCACCGAAGTCAAACCGATGCTAAACGGCCTGGGAGTGCGAATCTTGTCCACCTCCAAGGGGGTAATGAGCGACAGGCAGGCCCGCCGCGAGCATATGGGCGGCGAAATACTCTGCAACGTCTGGTAAAACCAGTCGGAGACCTGCAACACTGGGATCCCACCCATTGCTGGGGTTTTGAAAATCGCCCGCCGTCACATTTCGCCCGCGACAGTGATAGGGCTGCAAGCTGGAAAGATTACAAACGCCGCACGTGTCGGTGCCGGTGATAAAGAACAGAGGAGCAATCATGTCACGAGTTGGCAAAAAACCGATTCCGATCCCTGAAAAAGTCGATGTCACTTTCACGGGGCAGATGGTCACGGTCAAGGGCGCCAAGGGCACTCTCGCCCGGACGGTGCATCCGGCCATGAAACTTGAGGTCGAAGGCAGCAGTCTGCATGTCGTGATGGCCGAGGACAATCGTATCAACCAGGCGCTGCAGGGGTTGACCCGCAGCCTGGTGGCGAATATGGTGCGTGGGACAGACCAAGGTTTTGAACGGGTCCTGGAGATCAACGGCATCGGCTATCGGGCGGAAGTCAAGGGCAACAGCATCGTTCTAAACCTGGGATTCTCACATCCCATCAATTTCGAGCTGCCTGCGGGAGTTTCTGCAACTGTCGACCGTAACACAATCATCAAGCTCTCCGGCATCGACAAAGAGGCGCTGGGGCAGGCGGCTGCCTCAATCCGGCGCCTCAGGCCCCCGGAACCTTACAAGGGTAAAGGGATCAAATATGCCGAGGAATACATTCAGCGCAAGGCTGGAAAGACCGGCACCAAATAGGTGTCGGTGTGATCGTTGACGGCTTCAGGAAGAAACGGGGAAGGGTAAAATGGGAGCGTTAGACTCAAAACGGAAAGCACGGCTGAAGAGAAAGGCCAGAATTCGGAAGCGCATCACCGGGACGCCCGAGCACCCGCGGCTGAGCGTTTTCCGCAGCGCCAAACATATATACGCCCAGGTGATCGACGATGTTTCCGGGAGGACCCTGGTCGCTGCCTCCAGCCTTGAAAAAGAGGTCGGAGAAAACAGCGAACTCAAGGGCAAGACCGCCCGCGCCGTTCTCGTCGGCAAACTGGTGGCCAAGCGGGCGCTCGATCAGAGCATTAAAAGCGTTGTATTTGACCGCAACGGCTTTCTGTACCATGGGCGCGTCAAGGCTGTGTCCGATGGCGCCCGCGAGGCCGGATTGGTTTTTTAATCTAAGGAGGAATACCCTTGTTCAAACAAGATACAGACGATAATCAATTTATTGACAAGGTGGTACACATCAGCCGGGTGGCCAAGGTCGTCAAGGGCGGCAGAAGATTCAGCTTCAGTGCCATCGTGGTTGTCGGTGACGGCGAGGGCAAGGTCGGATACGGTCTGGGCAAGGCCGGTGAGGTCCCCGAAGCAATTCGCAAGGGTGTTGAAAAAGCCAAGAAAAGCATGATCCCGGTTCCCCTGATCGACGGCACGATCCCGTGCGAAGTCGTCGGAAAGTTCGGCGCCGGACGCGTGATGCTCAAGCCCGCCGCCGCGGGTACCGGTGTTATTGCCGGGGGTGCCGTGCGTGCGGTTCTCGAGGCTGCCGGGGTTCAGAACATCCTGACCAAGAGTCTGGGGTCCCCCAATCCTCACAACGTTGTTAAAGCCACCATCGCAGGCCTGCAGAAGATGCAGAGCCGTGAACAGGTTGCAGCCCGCCGCGGAAAAAGCGTCGAAGAGCTGGCATAAGGGGTAGCGTAAATGTCTGCCAAGATAAAAGTAACGCTGGTCAGAAGCATGGTCGGTAGGCCCGAGAAGCATCGCAAGATCGTTCGCGGCCTCGGGCTGCGAAAAATGAACAATTCGATCGAACTGGAAGACACCCCGTCCATTCGTGGGATGGTGAATCACATTCCACACCTGGTAAAAGTCGAGGAGATACAATGAAGCTTTCCGAACTTTCACCTGCCGAAGGGTCCCGCAAGGCGCGCAAGCGACTGGGCAGAGGCGTCGGATCGGGATCGGGTAAAACCGCCAGCCGTGGTACCAAGGGACAGAACAGCCGCAGCGGCGGCGGGGTTCGGCCCGGTTTCGAGGGTGGGCAGATGCCCATCCACCGTCGGCTTCCGAAAAAGGGATTTACCAACATTTTCAAGAAAAATTTCGCTGTCATCAACGTGCGCGATCTGGCCAAATTCGAAAGCGGTAGCGTCGTGGACGAGGTGGCTGTTTACAAGAGCGGGCTCGTCAAGGGCAAAAGCGATGGGATCAAACTGCTCGGGGTGGGCGAGATTAACTTTCCACTCACCATTAAACTCAGTAAAGTAAGCCAAAGCGCGACGGACAAAATTGCCGCCGCCGGTGGCAAGGTCGAGGTACGCTGATATGGCCGGGTCCGGCTTCCAGTCGATCTTCAAGATACCGGAACTCAAGAGGCGGATTTTATATACCCTTGGGCTTCTGTTGGTCTATCGGATCGGAGTCCACGTTCCGACCCCCGGTATCGATGCGGTGGCGCTGGCCTCTTTTTTCGAAAGGGCCCAGGGAACTCTGCTGGGCCTTTTCGACATGTTCTCCGGTGGCGCCCTGGAGCGCCTTTCGGTTTTCGCCTTGGGGATTATGCCCTACATCAGTGCCTCGATTATTCTGCAGCTGCTAACCGTGGTGGTCCCCCATCTTGAGCGGCTCTCCAAAGAGGGGCAGGCCGGGCG
>JAABRJ010000501.1 GCA_011390985.1 Desulfobacteraceae bacterium | reverse complement strand
CGGGCGTAAAAAGATTACCCAGTACACCCGCTACGGAACTGTGGTGCTGAGCATCATCCAGGGGTTCGGGATCAGTGTCGGGCTTGAGAGCATGGCCGCTCCCGGCGGAGCATCGGTGGTGATTGCCCCCGGTTGGGGTTTTCGCCTGATGACGGTCATGACCCTGACGGCCGGAACGGCCTTCATCATGTGGCTGGGTGAGCAAATCACCGAGCGCGGTATCGGCAACGGGATTTCGCTGATCATTTTTGCTGGGATCGTGGCAGGCATCCCTTCG
>JAABRJ010000500.1 GCA_011390985.1 Desulfobacteraceae bacterium | reverse complement strand
ATTAAAATAATCGATATGTTAAGTTAATAGGGGATACCGCCACAAATGTAAAGTGAAAACTTGGCGGTCCACCGGTCGAGAGTCAGGGTGACTGAACGCATATTATTCTTTATATAAAAATTTTATATAAATAAAAGGCTTGACTAATGTATATATCGCGAATAATGAATGAAAAAAATGTGGGGGAAAAGAATGATTGATGAAATCAGCCTTCAGATCATCCGGATTCTGCAGAAAAAGGCTCGCATCCCGAATGTGGAGGTCGCCCGCAAGGTGGGCATGGCGCCCTCGGCCGTATTGGAGCGGATTCGCAAGCTGGAAAAGCTGGGGATTATCGACGGCTACGAGGTGCGGCTGAACCCGGCGCACTTCGGGCGCGAAATGGTCGCTTTCGTGTCGGTGGGAAGCAACCGTCCCGGCGGTGACGACGCGCTGGGCCGCCGCCTGGCGGCCATCCCGGCGGTCCAGGAGGTTCATTATCTTTCAGGGGAAGATGCTTATCTTCTCAAGCTGCGGGTCGGCGGGACCGGCGAGCTGGGGCAGGTTCTGCGGGAGCAGATCGCCCCGCTCGAAGGCATCGGCGCCACCCTGACCCGTATCGCCCTGACCACCTATAAGGAAACCTTTCAGATTCCGCCGGAAATCCCGGCCTAACCTTTGGCACCCGCCAGGAGGCACCGTCATGCCCATGTCCGCTGATTTCAAAGACCGCCTGACCCTTAGGATAGAGGAGATCGTTGCCTATTTCGGCACCCCTTTTCACATTTATGACGAAAAGGGAATTCTGGAAACCTGCCAGGCCCTCAAAAAGGCCTTTGCCGGGGCCCGCTTTTTCCAGGAGTTTTACGCAGTCAAAGCGCTCCCCAATCCCTCGGTGCTGGCGCTGATCCGCCAAGCCGGATTCGGCTTCGACTGCAGTTCGGCCGCCGAGTTGATGTTGAGCCGCGAGGTGGGCGCCCGCGGCGAGGATATCATGTTCACCTCCAACAACACCACTCTCGAGGAGTTCCAATTGGCCGCGGCCGACGGCGGCTGCCTGCTCAACCTGGACGACGTCACCCTGATCCCCAAGGTCCCGCAGATGCCCGACCTGATCTGTTTTCGCTACAATCCCGGCCCCCGTCGGGGCGGCAACGCGATTATCGGCAAGCCCGAGGAGGCCAAATATGGGGTCAGCCACGAACAGCTGGTGGGCGCTTACCGGGCGGCGCGGGAGCGGGGCGCCCGGCGCTTCGGGCTCCACACGATGCTGGTTTCCAATGAACTCCAGGCCGACTATATGGTCGAAACCGCCCGGATGCTGCTGCAGGAGGTGGAGCGCATCAGCGTCGAGCTGGGGATTGTCTTCGAATTCATCAATATCGGCGGCGGCCTCGGGATACCTTACCGGCCCGAAGAGGCACCCCTCGACCTTGTCGGGATGGGTTTTCAGATCACGGCCCTGCTGGCGGCTTTCGAAGAGCAGCACGGGTATCAGCCCAGGCTCTTTCTTGAAAGCGGGCGCTACGTGACCGGGCCCCACGGGGTCCTGGTGACCACCGTCATCAATGAAAAGAACATTTACCGGCGTTACGTTGGGGTTGATGCCTGCATGTCGGCCCTGATGCGTCCGGGAATGTACGGCGCCTATCACCACATCGCGGTCGTGGGCAAACCCCAGGGGAAAAGCGAACGGGTGGTGGATGTGGTGGGATCCCTGTGCGAGAACAACGACAAGTTTGCCATCCAACGACCGCTGCCGGATATCGTTCCCGGTGACCTGCTGCTGATCCAGGATACCGGCGCTCATGGGCATTCGATGGGCTTCAACTACAACGGCAAGCTGCGCCCCAAGGAGCTGCTGCTGCGCAGCGGCGGCGCGGTGGAACTGATCCGGCGGGCAGAAACCCCGGCGGATTACTTTGCGACCCTGGCCTTCGAGCCCAGGGTGCTGCAGCCTGCCGCCGGGTGATTGCGACCGGCGCCGGGATGTTTTTTACTTTGCGATGCTGATCAGGAAGAGTATAAAATATGATCCCGATCCCGTTTGTGGTCAGGGCGGTGCTGTTCGATTTCGACGGCACCCTGACCCGGCCCGGTGCACTGGATTTTGCCGCCTTCAAAGTTGCAATCGGCTGTCCCCCCGACACGCCGGTGCTCGAGTTTCTCGAGACCCTGCCGACCGGTGGACAACGCGAGGCCGCCGCGGACGCCCTGGAGCGCTTCGAAGTGGCGGCCGCAGCGCGCTCGGTGCCCAACTTCGAGGCCGAGCAGATCGTGCATGAGCTGCACAGCCGGGGTCTCAAGGTGGGGATCGTGACCCGCAATTGCGCCCGGTCCGTGGTCCGCGCGCTGGAGAATTTCAACGGGATCGGCGCGGCCGATTTCGACCTGATCGTTTCCCGTGATTGCCCCGTGCGCCCCAAACCCAGTGCCGACGGCATTCTGCTGGCGGCCCGGACGCTGGGGGTGGCACCGCAAGAAGTCATGATGGTGGGGGATTATGTTTTCGACGTGGAGGCCGGTCAGCGGGCCGGGGCCGTGACCGTTTTTCTGGACAACCGTGAGCATTCCGCGGCCCTCCGCCTGCAGAGCGATTTCACGATCGGCAGTCTCGGGGAACTTCGGCCGATCCTGGGCATGGGGCGCGTGCTGCCTTGCGGCAAGCTGCCCAACGCCCTTTTGCGGGCTTTTTTCGCCCAGCTGCCCTTTGAGGATCCCGCCATGATCGTCAAGCCGGGCGTCGGTGAAGACACGGCCGCGGTGGACGTGGCCGCGGAGGAGGTTTTGGTGCTCAAGTCGGATCCGATCACCTTTGCCACCGATGCCATCGGGCAGTATGCGGTCCTGGTCAATGCCAATGACATCGCCACCTCGGGGGCCGTGCCGCGCTGGCTGCTGACCACCCTGTTGTTTCCCCGGGGGGTTACGGGGGCCGAAATCTGGCAGGTGATGAACGAACTGCGGGCCACCTGTCAGCGCTGGGGGATTACGCTCTGCGGCGGGCACACCGAAATCACCGATGCGGTCACGCGGCCGGTGGTGATCGGGATGCTGGCCGGGACCGTTGCGCGCGCCGGTCTGGTGGACAAGCGCAACATGGCCGCGGGCGACCACGTGCTGCTCACCAAGGGCGTTGCGGTCGAAGGCACCGCCATCATCGCCCGCGAGTTCGGGAGGCGGCTGGCGGCGCTGGGGGTGTCAGCCGATGAAATCGAAGTCTGCCGGCAGTTTCTGGATCGCATCAGCATCATCACCGAAGCCCGGATTGCCGCCGACGCACCGGGGGTCAGCGCTATGCATGACGTTACCGAGGGGGGGCTGGCCGCGGCGCTCAAGGAACTGGGGGAGGCGGGTGGTCACCGCATCCGGGTGGACATGGACCGGATACCGATATTCCCCGAAACCCGCAAGCTGACCGGTCTGTTGGCGCTCGACCCGCTGGGGCTGATCGGTTCCGGCAGCCTCTTGATCACCTGCGCTGCGGCAGCCGCCGACACACTGGCGGCGGCCATTCGCTCGGCCGGTGTCGAGGTGGCCGTTATCGGGGAGGTCCTGACTCCAGGGGAGGGCATTGAGGCGCTTCGCGGCGGGCGAACGGTCCGCTGGCCCTGTTTCGAAGTCGATGAAATAACGCGGCTGTTTTAGGCCGGCTTTGGTGCCCGCAGGCCCCTGGTGAAGATATCAAAGGCCAGCTCGAAGGTGGGGCGCACAAAGTCCTTGTCGGCATCGATGACTTTCTTGCTCTCCTCCCAGAGGATAACCCCGGAGAAAAGCGCCCAGAGAATGTCGGCCAGGGCGATGGGATGGCGGTCGATGAAAACGCCCTCCCGAATGCCCGTCTCGAGGATTCTGGCCATGCTGCCGAGGGCTTTGCGCGACAGGTCCTTGATTTCCGTCAGAAGATCCGGCGACAGGTTGCGCAGGGTATCGCTGGACTGCAGGTGAAACATGTTGATGATCACCAGGGGGTCAAAATCGTAGACATCCAGCATGGCCTTTTTGAGACTTTCCATTCGGGTCTCAAGGCAGGCACTGGCTTCTTTGGCGACGTGCTCCAGCCGGATCAGAAGGTACTGCAGGATTCGAATCGAAAGCGAGGCGTACAGCTCGTCTTTGTTCTTGAAATAAAGGTAAAGCGTGCCGGGGCTCAATTCCGCCTCCTTGGCGATGTCCTCCATCGTTGCCCGGCCGAAGCCCTTTTCTGAAAACACCCGTTTGGCCGCTATAATAATCTGCTGGCGGCGTCTTTCCCGCTCCCGCTCTTTTCTTTCCTGAATTCCCATTGGTTTCTCAGCGCCTGAATGCTATTTATTTGAAAAAATGATTTATAAATTATATCGTTGATTTGGTCAAATGAAATCTTTAAGATGGAATCCCTCCCAAGGCCGCCGCAACCCCGTGCCTTGCGAGCTGCGCGGGCGCTTTTTTTCTCTGTCGGAGGGTGGTGTGCGTATGGATCAGAACAAGCCCGAAACCTACCACAGCTATCTCAAGGCCCTGGTGAACATCAGTCAGGCGATCACCTCCGATCTCTTCATCGAGGACATTCTCAAACTGATCGTAATGGTGACCGCACGGGTGCTGAGTGTGGAAATCTGTTCCCTCTGGCTGGTGGATGAAACCGCCAGCCCCCCCATTATCCGCCTCAAGGCCACCCAGGCAATTGAACCGGCCTACGTGAAAGACCGCCGATTAGGGCTCAACGAGGGCGTTGTCGGCTGGGTCGTGAGCCATCAGCACCCCCTTCAGATTGAAAACGTTCTGGAAGACGAGCGCTTCAAGGAAAAAGAGATGGCCCGCCGCCTGGGGCTGGTTTCCATGCTGGGGGTGCCCCTGCGGGCCAACGCCGATCGGGTCTGCGGCGCACTCAACTGCTTTACCTCCCGGCCGTGTCGCTTTTCGGAGGCTGAAATCAACCTGATCACCACCGTGGCCAACCAAGCGACGGTTGCGATTCTGAACACCGAGTTGATGGTCCAGACCCGGGTGATCCAGGAGGAGTTGGAAACCCGCAAGCTGACTGAGCGGGCAAAAGAGGTGCTCATGCGCCGGCGGCAGATGAGCGGACCGGAGGCCTACCGCTGGATCCAGAAGCGCAGCATGGATACCCGTAAATCCATGCGCTGCGTGGCGGAAGCCATTCTGCTCTCCGAAGAGCTCTGATGCCCCGCGCCGGCTGATCGGCGGCTTGACAGGATAGGCGGCTTCAAGTAATAGAGCAAAGTTAACAATTTGGAATGACAGCGCCCCGCACAATGGCGTGCGCGGCCCTGTCCGGAATGGGACAAAGGCGTCATTACCCCGTTAAAGGGGGTGGCGCCTTTTTGCGTCTAAACGCCGGAAACTAACGGAGGAGATGAATGAACCTACAGCGACCCAATGCCAACGATGCCTTGCAGACCAAAAACCGTTCCCGCAGTATTGCGCCCCAGTCGGGCATCTGCAGCCGCTGTATCGACGGCTGCCGCGGCAACTGCGACCTTTTCAAGGCCACCTTCCGGGGCCGCGAGCTGCTCTATCCCACCCCATTTGGGGACATCACCGCCGGCGGCGACAAAGACTACCCGGTGGATTACTCGCATCTCAACATCATGGGATATGCCCTCGGGGCGGCCGGCATTGAGGCCGACCCGGACCATGCCGTCTTCCCAGTGGTCGACACCGATACCTGGTACGGGGCCACGGAAAAAGTTCACCTGAAGATTCCGATTTTCACCGGTGCGCTCGGCAGCACCGATGTGGCCCGCAAAAACTGGGAGCATTTTGCCATCGGGGCGGCGATTTCCGGCATCAGCCTGGTTTGCGGCGAGAACGTCTGCGGCGTGGACCCGGCGCTTGAGATCGATCAGCACGGCAAGGTCAAAAAATCCCCGGAGATGATCCGGCGGCTGGAGCAGTACCGCCGTTTTCACGAGGGCTACGGCGACATCATGGTGCAGCTCAACGTTGAGGACACCCGCCTGGGGGTGGCCGAGTACGTTGTGGAGAAGCTCGGGGTGGAGACCATCGAGCTCAAATGGGGCCAGGGGGCCAAGAGCATCGGCGGCGAAATCAAGGTCAAGGAGCTCGAGCGGGCCTTGGAACTGCAGCGGCGGGGGTACATCGTCACCCCCAACCCGGGGAGCAAGGCCAACCAGAAGGCTTACCGCGACGGGGCCATCAAGGAGTTCGAGCGTCACTCGCGCCTGGGGTTCATCGACCAGGAGGAGTTCATGCGCGAGGTCGATCGGGTCCGCAAATTAGGGGCCAAGCGCGTGACCCTCAAGACCGGGGCCTACCCCATGCGCGAACTGGCGATGGCGATCCGCTGGTCATCGGACGCCAAGATCGATCTGCTGACCATCGACGGGGCGCCGGGCGGCACCGGCATGAGCCCGTGGCGCATGATGAGCGAGTGGGGGGTGCCCGCCATTTACCTGCACGCCATGACCTACGAGCTGTGCCTGCGCCTGGCGCGCAAGGGGGCCTGGGTGCCGGATATCGCCTTGGCCGGCGGGTTCTCCTCCGAGGACCACATCTTCAAGGCCATCGCCCTCGGAGCGCCTTACTGCAAGGCGGTCTGCATGGGCCGGGCGCTGATGATCCCCGGGATGGTGGGCAAAAATATCGAGCGCTGGCTGCGGGGCGAGGACGGCGGTTTGCCTTCGACGGTCTCCCAATACGGCACCAAGAAGGAGGAGATCTTTGTCAACTACGAGAAGCTGCAGAGCAAATACGGCAAGGACATGGCGAACATTCCGCTGGGGGCCGTGGGGCTTTACAGCGCCAGTGAAAAGCTGCGGGTGGGGCTGCAGCAGTTGATGGCGGGCGCCCGCAAGTGGCGGGTGCACCTGATCACCCGCGCCGAGCTGGCCTCCCTGACCGAGGAGTGCGCCAAGGTAACCGGCATTCCCTACATCATGGACGCCTATCGGAAGGAGGCGCTGGAGATCATCGACGCCTGAAAACCGGTGCCGGCCCCCTTGCCCAAGTCGGCAGGGCCGGGTGCCGTCGGCAGACCCTGAGAAGCAGCGAGGCCGCCCACGGGCGGCCTCGAACGTTTGGATCGAACCGCCGCCCGCGAGCAGGCCGGAATCGATCAGTACGGCAGGGTCACGGTGAAGGTGCTGCCTTTGCCGGGCTCGCTCGCCACCGTGATGGCGCCCCGCAAGGTCTGCACCAGTCCTTTGACAATCGAGAGCCCCAACCCGGTGCCGGTTATGAAGCGGGTCTTGTCGTTTTTGACCCGGTAGAAACGCTCGAAAATGCGGTCGAGTTTGTCGGGCTCGATGCCAAACCCGGTGTCACTCACCCGCACCTGCACCCGGTCGCCGGCCACTTCGGCCGCAACTCGGATCTCGCCGCCATCGGGGGTGTAATTGATGGCGTTGGTGATCAGGTTGCCGAAGATGCTCTCGAGCGCCAGCGGGTCGGCCGTCAGCGGCGGCAGAGGGGTTTGGGGGGCCTCCAGGGTGAGCTTCTGGTTGCGGCTGTTGCTGCGGGTGCTGAGAAAATCGACGATGCCGCGCAGCAGGTCTTCCAACTGGACCGGCTTGGGTTCCTGGCAGACACTGCCCGACTCGATCCGCGAGAGGTCCAGCAGGTCGCCGATCAGGGAGATCAGGCCCTGGGTCTTCTCTTTGGCGCGCGCGAGGAGGAGCTGCTCGCGCTCGGAGTCGCCCTGGACCATGTCCCGCAGGACGAGAGCGATTTGCTCGTGGATGGTGGAAAGCGGTGAGCGCAGCTCGTGTGAGACCGTGGCCACGAATTCCGACTTGAGGCGGTCCAGGATCTTCATGGTGGTGATGTCCACAACGGTCACCACCGCCCCGAGGCATTCGTTGTCCTCGCTGATCACGGAACGGCCGCGGGCCTGCAGGTAGCGCTCGCCTGGGAGGGCGAATTCGTAGGTCGGGGCGCTGCCGGAGCTGCAATGGCGTCCGGCCGAGCTTTCGCGCACCAGCTGCGAAAACCCCTCGTCGAGGATGTAGGCCTCGATGGGCTGCCCGGCCGGCGCGTCTTCGGGCAGGTTGAGCTGGAGGCGAAAAGCCGGGTTCATCAACACCACCTGGCCGAGGGCGTTGGTCACCACCAACCCGCTGGGGAGCGATTCGACGATGGTGCGGATCCGGCTTTTTTCGGTTCCCAGATCCGCCAAGGTTTTGCGCCGCTCGGCCGCCAGCTTTTCGGTTTCCCGGGTCAGCCGCAGTTTTTCGCGTGCGCGGTTGACCACGATGCGCAGCTGGTCGGGTTCAAAAGGCTTGGGGATGAAATCGTAGGCGCCCTTTTTCATGGCCTCGATGGCGGTTTCCACGGTTGCGTAGCCGGTGATGACGATCACCATCACCGTTGGGTCATGCTGCTGGATCCGGGCCAGGACCTCCATTCCGTCGATGCCGGGCATCTTGAGATCCAGCAGGACGATGGCGGGGGCCTGGGCGTAGACCTTGGCGAGCGCCTCCTCGCCTTCCTGGGCCTTGAAGACGTCGAAGTCCATGCGGCGTAGGATGCGCTCGCAGCCGTCGCGAATGTCGGGCTCGTCGTCAACCACCAGGATGCGGATCGCGTTTTCAGGACTTTCCTTTGGGCTGGCCTTCATTCTCCTCCTTTCCGGCAAAATACAGTTCGATGAAAAAGGTGGTGCCTTCACCAACACGGCTGCTGGCCCGGATGGTGCCGCCGTGGTTTTCGACAATCCCGTAGACCAGGCTGAGACCCAGACCGGTGCCTTTGCCCTCCTCTTTGGTGGTGAAGAAAGGCTCGAAGATGTGGGGCAGAACCTCCTCGGGGATGCCCGGGCCGGAGTCGCGGATTTCGATGCAGGCCCGGTCGCCGCCAGGCGCAACAGCGGTTTTGATGCTGAGCCGGCCCTTGCCCTCCATGGCTTCGGCGGCGTTTAAAACGATGTTCATGAACAGGTGGTTGATCTGCTGGATGTCGCTCTGGACCGGGGGCAGATCGGGGTCCAGCGCGGTTTCGATTTCGATGTTCTGGAAAAGCGTCTGGTTCTGCAAGAGAAAAAGGGTTCGCGAGAGGGCCTTGTTGATGTCGTTGGGTTTCATGATCTGCCGCGTCTGGCGGGCGAATTCGAGCAGCTCCTTGACCGTGTCGCGGCAGCGTTGGGCGTCCCGCAGAATGCGCTGCAGATCTTCACGCGCCTCGGCCGGCAGCTCGTAGTCCTCCAGGACGATCTTGCTGAAGAGGGTGATGCCGGAAAGCGGGTTGTTGAGCTGATGGGCCACGCCGGCGGCGAGTTTTCCCAGGGAGGCCATTTTCTCGGCCTGCAACAGTTGCACCTGGGTCTTTTCCAGCTCGCGCTTGATCCGCAGCTCTTCGCGGCGGTCGTGAAAGAACCCGATGGAGGCGACCTCCTGATCGTTGTCACAGACAAGGGCGGCGTTGAGGTTGATGGGGATGACGGCGCCGTCCTTGCGGACCGTCTGAGTGGGGTAAAATTTAAGCTTGCGCCGGCCGCCATACTCCTCGCTGCGCAGCTTGCGCATGATCTCGTGGGCCTCGCCCTCGGGGTAGACCTGGCGGATGTCCAGGTGGTTGAGGGCCTCGGCGACCGAATAGCCGGTGATTTCGGCTGCGGCGTCGTTGAAAATGAAGACCTTGCCGGTTTTGTCGGCCGCGATGACCCCGTCCACGGCGCTGCGGATCAGGTTGCGGAAAAAAGCGTTGGAGCGCTTGAGGCGATCTTCCAGCTTCTCCAGCATCGGCAGGTCGAAATCCACCACCACGATGGCCTCCAACACGCCTTCGCTGACCAGCGGGTAGGAGTATAAACAGGTCATTCTGCCGGAATGGGCCCTGTCGTTTTCGATTTCGCGCAGGGTCGGTTCGCGGGTCTGAAGGGTTTTCTGAGCGGGGCAGCTCTCGCAGGGTGCAAACCGGTCGTAGATCGTTTTGTAGCAGTGCGTTTGGCCAGAATTTTTCGCCAGCGCGGCACTGTCCCGCCCACTGGCCGCCAGGATCTTGAAATCAGGCGAGATCACGATGAACTTACGGTTGAAATGCTCCAGGGCT
>JAABRJ010000499.1 GCA_011390985.1 Desulfobacteraceae bacterium | reverse complement strand
GCCAGCACCCGGCCGTCCGTTCCGGGGCGCAGCAGTTGGCCGCGTTCCACCAGCTCCTTCAGGTAGAAGGAGGCCGGCTCGAGGAACTGGCAGATGGTGGTGGAAAGCGCCGACACGATGATCAGCGGCAGGATGACCCCGTAGCCGCCGGTAATTTCGGTGATCAAAAAGATGCCGGTCAACGGCGCCTGCAGCATCCCGCTGATCAGGCCGGCCATGCCCAGCAGCGCAAAGCAGCCGCCGTCGACCCAGCCGGCGGAAGGCCACAGGATTTCCAGCAGATGGTGGTAGGTCAACCCCACCAGGCTGCCGATCACCAGACAGGGGCCAAAAATCCCGCCGGATCCTCCCCAGCCCAGGGTAAAGGCGGTGGCCGTGATTTTGGCGAAAACCAGCAGCAGCGCAAGGCCGAAGCCCGAAACGAAAGCGCCCTCGATCATTTCCTGGATCCAGTGGTAGCCTTCGCCGATGACGACCGGGAAAAAATAGCCGATCAGGCCCACCACCGCCCCGCCGATGGCCGCGCGCAGCCACAGCGGAGCGGGCAATCGGGTGGAAACGCCGTGGGAGCGTCGCAGCGCCCAGGTGAGCAGGATCGAAGCCGCGGCGGTGAAGGCGGCAAGGCCGACGGTGGCCACGCTATCGAGCAAGTCCACCGGGAACAGGTGGTGGGCAAAGGCGATCTGGTTGCCCTGCAGAATCCGGCTGATTTGGGTCCCGGCCACCGATGCGATGGCAATCGGCACGATATTGAGGGCCGTCCACTCCCCCAGGACCACCTCCACGGTGAACACCAGCCCGGCAATCGGGGCGTTGAAAATCGAGGATATCGCCCCGGCGGCGCCGCAGCCTACCAAGGTGATGCGCTGGCGTTCGTTCAGGCTGAAAAGTCGGGCAATGGAGGAGCCGATGGCGGCCCCGCTCATCACCACCGGCGCTTCGGGC
This sequence comes from Desulfobacteraceae bacterium, assembly GCA_011390985.1. Taxonomy (GTDB): domain Bacteria; phylum Desulfobacterota; class Desulfobacteria; order Desulfobacterales; family JAABRJ01; genus JAABRJ01. The sequence continues at coordinate 3,373 of JAABRJ010000499.1, read as the reverse complement.
CCGGCCGAGCCGCCGCTGCCGATGGTCAGAGCGCTTGAAATCAACCGCGAGTAGCTGGAGCGAAAGCGCAGCAGGCCGCCCCGCCGGGATACGCTGTAGATGACTTCGGGGACCCCGTGGCCGGCACCTTCCTTGACGATTTTTTCAAGAAACAGGGCGGAGAGCGCAGCACCCCCGGCGGGCAGCAGAAACGACCACCAGAAATGACGGTAGGCCAGCAGGCTGTCCAACATCCAGACCAGCGACCGGTTCAATGCCACCGCGGCCAGGCCGCTGCTGGTGCCGACGATGGCGCCGGCAATAATCAGCAGCAGGCGGTCGTCCACTCGCAAAATGGGCCATTCCGCGGGATAGCGCCAGTATTTCAAAAACCGCATGCCCTCGGACCCCCTTAAAACCCGCCGACCTCAAGCGTTTTTTCAATTTCCCGGACCTTGGCCAGCAGACTTTCCGCCGACGGACGTGATTGCAGCAGGGCCTCGAATTCGGAGTTCCGCAGGCAGAATGCCAGCCGGGAGAGAAGGTGCAGGTGCTGCTGGAGGGAGGGGCACAGGATGATGAAGAGCACGAAAACGGGGCGATCGTCGATGGCATCAAAATCCAGGGGCGACTCGAGAAAACAGGTGGCGATCATGGCCGGGAGATCGACCCCGCTCAGGGGGGAGCGGGGATGCGGGATGGCCACCCCCTTGCCGATTCCGGTGGAGGTGAGCTGCTCTCGCTCCAGCAGCCGCTCGAACAGGATGTCCCGGCTTTCCGTCGAGAGCAGCGGCAGGTGCGCCACCCCCGCCTTCAATGCCCCCGAGGCGCTGTCGGCCCGCAGATGGTGCACGATCCCGCCGCGTTTCATCGCCGCCAGAAGGGTCTCGTGACAGCTTTGCGGCAAGCACGTCGAGGGCTCCTCGGGCGCGCCAAAAAAAAGGCCGCGCTGCTGGGCCCATTTTTCCAGGGTGGTGCGATCGAAGCTGCAGCTCTCCCCGGTTTTTTGAATCGGAATGCGGCCCTGGCGAACCCAGCGCTCCACCGTGCTCGGGGGCAGGTTCAGGTATTCGGCCACTTTGTCTATGCTCAGTTTCATGGCGGCTTTTGCGGCGTCACACCCTAAGACGGGTTGTGGCAGCTGCGTTCGGAAAAAGGGGCCGGACGGCTGCCGTAAAAGGGCCTTGCATGGGTTTCGGATAGCCTCGGGTGCCGGCGAGGATTTCAATCCTTATATTAAAAATGCTAGTAATAACGGTCGGATTGAGTAAAATCAAGCCTTTTTTGGTTTCGGCCTTGGAAAAAGGCGCCGCGTGGGGTGCGGTCGCGGTGGGGCGGGGGCTGCCATGGGGTAACGGTCGGATGCGGTTTTGAGCGTTACTTGGGGGGCCATCCGACTAGCGCGGGAGTCGGCGCTCCGCCGGCATCGACAGGCGTCGGCCATCCCAAGCGAGCACTGCAGCGCCGCGGCGGGCGCCATGCGCTCGGGCCCACCGCCGTCAGCCGCCTGGACCGGCGGGGGCGCCGACCGGGCCGGCCTCCCCTCCCGTCATTTTGTCCGCGATCGCCTGGCGCTCGTAAATGATTTCCACCCGGCGGTTCTGGGCGCGTCCATCGGGGGTGTCGTTGGAGGCCACGGGCCGGTATTCGGCAAACCCCTCGGCGGAGATGAGGCGCGGGTCGATGCCGTTTTCAATCAGGAAGCGCACCACTTCGCAGGCGCGGTTGGCGGAAAGCTCCCAGTTGGAGGCGAAATGTTCGGTGCGGATCGGGACGTTGTCGGTGTGCCCGGCGATCTTGATGCGGTATGAGAACTGGGCAAGGATCTTGTAGATTTTTTTCATCATGTTAAGCCCCTCCTCGCTCATCTGGGCGCGGCCGGCCGGAAACAGCAGAAGATCCGATATGGTGATGGTCGCCCCGGTGGCGTTTTCAATGACCCGCACCTGGCCCCCCAGCTGATTGAACATGATCAGTTCGTGGACCTGGGACATGATCGCATCCAGCTCTTTCTGCACCATCCCGCCGGCCTCGTCCACGGCCTGGCTGCGGGGCTCCTCCTCCTCCGGGATTTGCTGCATGGTGAGCCCTTCGCGGGTGCCGGCCTCGGGCACCATCTGGACGCCCAGGGCGCTTCGCAGCGACTGGATGAGTTCCTTGAAAGAATCCTGCTGGGTCGAGCTCATGGCGAAGAGCAGGACAAAGAAGGCGAAAAGCAGGGTGACCATATCGGCGTAGGTCGCCATCCAGCCGGTGCCCTCGCCAAGGTTGTCATCCCCGTCCCGATCGCTGTCGGCTTCCGCAAGACGGGCGTATTTTCGGTCTTGCGCCGAAGCCTTATGTGAGTCCTGCTCCGCCATAGGCTGCCTTTGGCTGGGTATTTGCTCGGCCCGGATTCAGACGGTTTCGAAAAAGCCCCGCGCTGCGGTCCACGCGTACCGCGGCGCGCCAATTTGCGCGTCGTCACCCTTTGTCTTTGACCAGCTCGGTGCTCTTTTGACCACTCTTGTCAGGGGTTTTCTTGCTGCCCGACAGGTAGACGCTCAATTTGTCTTCCATCAGGCGTGGGTGCTCGCCTTCGCGGACTGAAAGGACCCCTTCGCACAACAGGGTGAGATTCAGGGTTTCCTCTGCGCTGCGGCGTTTGAGCTTGGCCGACATGGGCAGAAAAAACAGGTTGGCAACCAGCGCACCGTAAAAGGTGGTGATCATCGCGACCGCCATCTTGGGGCCGATGCTGGAGGGGTCGTCCAGGGTGGCCAGCATCTGGACGAGGCCGATAAGGGTGCCGACCATCCCGAAGGCCGGTGCATAAGCGCCCATGGTGCCGAAAATCTCCCAGCCGACCTTGTGCTGTTTCTGCAAGAGGGAGATCTCTTTCTGCATGATGGCGGCGATGTCAGCCGTGTTGACGCCGTCAACCGTCATCTGCAGCGCCTTGGCCAGAAAGGGCTCCTTGATTTGGGCGATCTCGCCCTCGATGGAGAGCAGGCCGCCTTTGCGGGCCTTGTTGGAGATCTCCACCAGCTGCCGGATCAGGTCTTCCGGCCTGGAGAGTTTGAAAATGAACACCTTGAGAAAGAGGCCGATCACCGAGAGGAATTCATTCAGGGGGTAGGCGATCAGGGTGGCCGCGAGCGTGCCGCCGCCGACGATCATGATGGAGGGGACATTGAAGAACAACCCCAGACCGCTGCCCAGCAGAATGGAGGCAACGATCAGGGAGATGCCGGATACCACGCCGATTATGGTCGCTAAATCCATCTTGGGTCTATTCTCGTATGAAGACGATTTCCTCGATCGGGTCGATTTGGTGGTAATGGGTGATCTGGCTGATGGATTCCGTTGTTATCGCGGTGTTGGCGGGCAGCAGTTTCATGCCTCGCGTGGTGCA
>JAABRJ010000498.1 GCA_011390985.1 Desulfobacteraceae bacterium | reverse complement strand
GGGTGGCGGGCGGCGTATTTGGCGAGGTGCCGGACCACGGCGGGGTCTAAGCGCGTGCCGATTTGTTCTTCGATGCGGACCATGGCATCGGCCATACCACCGTCACGGGTCCTGTAAACCAGGTTGTCGTAAAGCCCGGCGGCTTCGATGATCCGCGAACCGATGGGGATCTGGTCGCCTTGCAGGCCATCAGGGACGCCCGAGCCGTCGACGTGTTCGTGGGTGTGGCGGATAATCAGGGCAATCTTTTCAAACCCGCTGAATTTTTGCAGCATGGCGGCGCCCTTCAGAGGGTGCTGCATCAGGAGTTCTTTTTCCTGCTGGCTGTAGGTGGCCGGGTTTTTCAGGGCGAGGTCATCCGGCACCGACAGCTTGCCGAGTTCATGCAGCAGTGCGGCTATCCGGATGCTGCGGATCTCCTCGCGGGGCAGCCCGAGCTGCTGGGCGATGAAGGTGGCGATTTCGGCGACCTGCTTGGAGTGCCCGCGGTGATACTGCCGCTTGCTTTCGATGATCCCGGCCAGCAGGGTGGTCAGATGGGTGAAATTGCCTTCCTGAACCTCGAAAAGCTTCTCCAACCGGCTATGGGTCTCCTCGCGCTCACGGGCCATCAGGGAGATTTGCTGCAGGGAGTTTTGCAGGATCGTCTTTTCCTTCTGAAGGGCCAGGTGCTTTTTTTCCAGTTCGCACTTGTAGCGCTTGAGATGATTCAAGGCTTTGGTCAACTTCTGGTTGGAGACCAACAGGTCGTCCTGCAGGCGCTTGATGCGCAGCAGGGCCTGCAGCTTGGCGACCAGTTCGGCCTTTCGAATCGGTTTGAGGATATGGTCGTCGGCGCCGCCCGCCAGATCGGCCACGGCGCCGCTGGCGTCGGCCTTCGGGCCCGAGGCCAGGATGAACATTGCGGTCCCAAGGTACGCGTCGCGGCGGACTTCGCGGCAGAATTCATGGCCGCTGGCACCGCTCAGGCCCACGTCGCTGACGATCAGGTCCGGCAAAAAACGGCGGGCCAGCGCCAGCCCCTGCTCGGCGGTGGTCGCCGTTTCGATCACAAAATCCTGTTCGGCCAGGATCTCGCGGTAAAGCAGGAGGGCGGTCGGGTCGCCATCCACACACAGGATTTTGGGGGGCTGCAAAACGCTGCCGGTGCTCATGCTTTCGATCCCTCCGCCCAAACGGGAACCCTTCCCCAACCGCGGGGACGGTGGCAGGTCCGCGGACATCGTGGGTTTGGTTTGAGTTTCTATCGACAGACAGGATGGGGAGCTTGAGGGGCTGACGGCCCCGGGCGCCGATGCGGCGGGATTTCGTATGGAGGCAGTGAAATCAGCAAAAAAGGCAGCCGAGGAAAACCCTCGGCTGCCTTTTGCATGCGGCCGTCTAAGAAATCGTCTTTCCGATGGCCCGGTTTTTATCGGATCGCGGTGAACGCGTTGTACGGATCGCCGAGACATCGTCCCGGCTGCCGGCTCACTGGACCGAGGAGCCGAAACTGGCTTTGAAAAACTCCCGGTTGAGACGGGCGATGTGGGTGATCGATATTTCCTTGGGGCATTCGGCCTCGCACTCGCGCTCATTCGAACAGTTTCCGAAACCGGCCTTGTCCGCGCTGCAGAGCATGGCGATGGCCCGCCGTGCGGCCTCGGGTTTGCCTTGGGGCAGCAGGGCCAGCTGGGAAACCTTGGCGCTCACGAACAGCATCGCCGAGGCATTGGGGCAGGCGGCGACGCAGGCCCCGCAACCGATGCAGGCTGCAGCATCCATGGCCTTGTCGGCCACCTCCTGGGGGATCGGGATGGCGTTGGCATCCTGGGCGCCGCCGGCATTCACCGAAATGTATCCGCCGGCCTGGATGATTTTGTCCAGCACACCACGGTCGACGGCCAGATCGCGGATGATCGGAAACGCGCGCGAGCGCCAGGGTTCGACCACCACGGTGTCGCCATCTGAAAAATGCCGCATGTGGAGCTGGCAGAGGGTGGTGCCTTTTTCGGGCCCGTGCGGCCGGCCGTTGACCACCGCCCCGCAGCTGCCGCAGATGCCCTCGCGGCAGTCGTGGTCGAATGCAATCGGGTCTTTGCCGTCAAGGGTGAGCTGTTCATTGACAACGTCAATCATCTCCAGAAAGGACATGTCGGTGGAGATGTTGTTGGCGTGATAGGTTTCGAGTTTGCCTTTGACATGGGGTCCCTTTTGACGCCAGACCTTGAGGGTCAGATTGATGGTCTTGGTCACTTGTAGCTCCTTTGCGTAAGATGGACGTTTTCAAAAACCAGCGGCTCCTTGTGAAATGCCGGTTCCTTGTCTTCGCCCGTGAATTCCCAGGCGGCGACGTGGCAGAAGTTCTCGTCATCGCGCAGGGCCTCGTTTTCCTGGGTCTGAAAGGCTTCGTTGAAGTGGCCGCCGCAGGATTCCTGGCGCGCGCGGGCATCGATCAGCATCAGTTCGCCGAATTCAAGAAAGTCCGCCACCCGTCCGGCCCGCTCGAGGCTCTGGTTGAACTCGCCGGGGTCACCGGGGACCTTGACGTTTTCCCAGAATTCGGCCCGCAGGTTCTGGATCAGGCCGCGGGCGACCTCGAGCCCGGCATTGGTGCGCGCCATGCCGCAGTAATCCCACATGATGCCGCCGAGTTCGCGGTGGAAATCGTCAACGGTGCGGTGGCCGTTGATGGACAGGAGCTTGCTGATGCGGCCGTTCACCGCCTGGGTGGCTGCCTTGAAGGCCGGGTCGGCGGTGGTCACCGCCCGCTGGGGCGTGCCGGCCAGGTATCCGCCGATGGTGTAGGGGATAACGAAGTACCCGTCGGCCAGTCCCTGCATCAGGGCGCTGGCACCGAGGCGGTTGGCGCCGTGGTCCGAAAAGTTGGCTTCACCCAGCACGAACAACCCCGGAACGGTGCTCATCAGGTTGTAATCGACCCACAGGCCGCCCATGGTGTAATGGACCGCCGGGTAGATCATCATGGGGGTTTCGTAGGGGTTGTCGGCGGTGATCTTTGCGTACATCTGGAAGAGATTGCCGTATTTCTTCTCGATCACGGCCCGGCCGTCGCGCCTGATGGCATCGGCAAAATCGAGATAGACGGCAAGGCGGGTTTCGCCGACGCCCTTGCCCATGTCGCACTGCTCCTTGGCATTGCGCGAGGCCACGTCCCGGGGGACGAGGTTGCCGAAGCTCGGGTACTTGCGCTCCAGGAAGTAGTCGCGCTCGTCTTCGGGGATATCCGCGGGCCGCCGGGTGTCGCCGGCCTTTTTGGGCACCCACACCCGCCCGTCGTTGCGCAGGCTTTCGCTCATCAGGGTCAGTTTGGACTGGTAGGTGCCGTGGACCGGGATGCAGGTGGGGTGGATCTGGGTAAAACAGGGGTTGGCGAAGAAGGCCCCCTTCTTGTAGGCCCGGTAGGCCGCGGTGACATTGCAGCCCATGGCGTTGGTGGAAAGGAAAAAGACGTTGCCGTAGCCGCCGGTGGCCAGCACGACGGCATGCGCGGCGTGGGTTTCAAGCTCTCCGCTGATCAGGTTGCGCACCACGATGCCGCGCGCCTGGCCGTCGACGATGACGACATCCAGCATTTCACGTCGGGGGAACATCGTCACCTTGCCGGCCGCGATCTGGCGCGCCAGCGAACTGTAGGCCCCCAGCAGCAGCTGCTGCCCCGTCTGGCCGCGGGCGTAGAAGGTGCGTGAAACCTGAGCCCCGCCGAAGCTGCGGTTAGCGAGCAGCCCGCCGTATTCCCGGGCAAAAGGGATGCCCTGGGCCACGCAGTGGTCGATGATGTTGTTGCTGACCTGGGCCAGGCGGTGGACGTTGGCCTCACGGGCGCGGAAGTCGCCGCCCTTGACGGTGTCGTAGAAAAGTCGCCAGATGCTGTCGCCGTCGTTGGGGTAGTTTTTGGCGGCGTTGATTCCGCCCTGGGCGGCGATGCTGTGCGCCCGGCGCGGGCTGTCCTGAAAGCAGAAGGTTTTGACGTTGTAGCCCAGCTCCGCCAGCGTGGCGGAGGCCGACCCTCCCGCAAGTCCCGTGCCGACGACGATGATGTCGAATTTGCGTTTATTGGCGGGGTTGACCAGTTTCATTTCAAAACGGTGTCGGTCCCACTTCTCTGCGAGGGGGCCATCCGGAATTTTAGCGTCAAGCTGCATAATTTTTCCTTTCTATGAAAAAAGCGAAATATAGACGGGAAGAAAGCCGAAGCCGATCCCGAAAATCACGCTAACCGCAACACTGACCCCCATGATGAAAGGCATGTATTTGGGATGGTTGGCGCCGAGGCTCTGAAAAGCGCTCCAGAACCCGTGGCTGACATGCAGCGCCACGATCACCATGGCCACGATGTAGATCAAGACATAAACCGGGCTGGCAAACGCCTCGGAAACGATTTGGAAAATGGTGGTGTGGGTTTTGTCCACGAAATGAAAGTTGAGCAGGTGAAAGATCACGAAGGCGAGCACCACAAAGCCGGTATACGGCATGGTGGCCGAGCCGATGGTGCGTCCGCCGCCGCTTTTGTTGACCTTGTAGCGTTCGGGCCGCGCCTGGAGGTTCTGGTAGAAGAGGATCGCCCCCGTTGCTACGTGGATCACCGCAAACAGCAGCAGCCCCAACTCGGCGGCGGTCACGAACGGTCCGAGCGCGTGGAGGTGAGCGGCATAGCTGTTAAACGCGTCCTTGCCGCCATAAATGGTGAGATTGCCGGCCAGGTGCCCCACCAGGAAGCTGATAAAGCCCAATCCGGTGAGGGCCATCAACAGTTTTTTTCCGATGGATGATCCAAGCGTGTTGATCAACCAGTTCATCGTGACCTCCATTTTTATAGTTTTCAAGTCATCCTTAAGAAATAACAGCAAAAAAAATTCCTATTAAGTTCACGGCGGGCTGTCAACATAATTTTTAAGCCACCAGGCGTCCCAGTCGGTTCGCAGAATGCCGTCTGCCAAAGCTTTGCCCGTATCGGTGTGCAGCCGCTGGACGACATGCTCAAGCCACTTCGCGGGCGTGCGGTAGCCCACATCGGCAAGCGCTTTGAGGTCCAGGATAAACGCCAACTGGTCGGCGTCACGGGCCAGGCGGGCCTCAAGGGTTTCGTTGGCGTTGAATTCCGCCTGCAGGGCGCTGATGGCCGGACCGAATGACAGACCGGCGACGGCGTCGGCGAGGGCCTGGTGCTCCCTGGCATCCACGTAGCCCTTCTGGACGGCGTTCAGATCGCCGGTGCGGGCTTCGGGCAGGTCATGCAGCAGGCACATGCCGATCAGGCGCAGGCTGTCGGCCCCAGGGTTAAGCTGCGCCAGGACAAAGCCGATCATGGTGGTGATGTAACCATGTTCGGCAACGCTTTCGCGGCCGTTGCCCAGGAACTGGTAGCCCGAGCGCGGCAGCGCTTTCAGCATGCGGGCTTCAAACAGGAAGTTGGCGATTGGCTCCATTGGACCTCATATTTTCGATGCGGTCAAAGCGCGGTTATTCCCATGGCAAGGGGGGGTGGCAGCAGGCGGGGCAGGTCCGCGATAGCGCGAAACCCTCGACCGGCGGGTTGCGGAGGCCTGAAAATCTTCCAGTATCAGGAACCGCACGAATGTGCAATCGCCGCATGGGCTTTCGGCACGCCAAACGCCTTGACACCGCCGTCAACGTCGTATAAATCGGAAAAAACGCAATCCGCTGCTACCTGGAAAAC
>JAABRJ010000497.1 GCA_011390985.1 Desulfobacteraceae bacterium | reverse complement strand
CCGGGGCAACCCCCCGCCGCGGATCGCCGAGACCCCCTGCGGGATGTTAAACGCCATCGGCCTGGAAAACGTCGGGATCGAGGCCTTCAAGCGCGACAAGCTGCCGTTTCTGCGCCAACTGCGTGTGCCGGTGCTGGCCAATATCTACGGCACGACCGTCGAGGCCTATGCCGAACTGGCCGCCCGGCTGGACGGCCTGTCCGAGGTGGCGGGCATCGAAGTCAACATTTCCTGCCCGAATGTCAAGGCTGGCGGGGTCGCCTTCGGCGTCCAGCCCGACATGGCCGCCCGGGTGGTTGCGGCCGTGCGCGCCAAAACCGCCAAACCCCTGGTGGTCAAGCTCTCCCCCAACGTCACGGACATCACCGAGATCGCCCGCAGCGCCGAGGGGGCCGGGGCCGACGCCCTCTCCCTGATCAACACCATCACCGGTATGGCGGTCGATATCCACACCCGCCGGCCCAAGCTGGCCAACATCACCGGCGGGCTTTCGGGTCCGGCCATCCGCCCGGTCGCGGTGCGCATGGTCTGGCAGGTGGCGCGCGCGGTCAAAATTCCCGTGATCGGCATCGGCGGCATCATGACGGCCGAGGACGCGCTGGAGTTTCTGATCGCCGGCGCCGTGGCGGTCCAGGTGGGGACCGCCAATTTCGTCAACCCGGCGGCCACCATGGAGATTCTGGCGGGGATCGAGGCCTACCTGGTCGCGCACCGGTTTACGCGTCTGTCGGATCTGATCGGCTCGCTCGAGACCTGAGACGCGAGCCGCATGCGGTCGTATTTCAATCCATAACGAAAAAGGAGGAAGGCGGAATGGTGAAGCGCTGGATGCTGCTGTTTTTGGTGGTTGTGCTGCTGTCCCCGGCGGCGGTGGCCAAGGAGATCGGCGGGGTCGTTTTACCCGATACACTGGTGGCCGGCAGTCAGGACCTGGTGCTGAACGGCGCCGGCCTGCGGACCAAGCTTTTTGTCAAGGTTTACGCGGGCGGGCTCTACCTCAGGCAAAAATCGGGCGATGCCCCCGGCATTGTCGCGGGCGATGAGCCCATGGCGATCCGGATGCACTTCATCCACGACGGGGTGTCCAGCCAGAAGCTGATCGAGGCCTGGAACGAAGGCTTTGCCAACGCCACCGGCGGCGCCACCGCCCCCCTCCAGTCGGAAATCGACCAGTTCAACGGCTTTTTCAGCCAAGAGGCGAAGGCCGGTGACGTCTATGACATTATCTACACACCGGAGCAGGGCGTGCGGGTGTACGCCAAAGGCCAGCTACGAGGACTGATCCAGGGGCTGCCCTTCAAACAGGCCGTTTTCGCCATCTGGCTGGGGGAAAAACCGGCCGACAAGAGCCTGAAAGCCGGTATGTTGGGAAATTAGAATATTTTATTCGTATCCCCGTTTTGAGATGGCCGCCTGCGGGCGGCCATTTTTCATACCCGAAATGTCTCTTCGGTAATCCAGTTCCCACCGGTTGAGTAAAAATCCCAGCTTTTTTCCCGCATTTGGAATCAAAACGGCTTCCGATTTTGACTTTCAATCAAACCACATTCGATAACATAAAGAAAAAATTAAATATTTGATTGCTTTCATTTTGTTTTTGCATCTTGGCGAGGGTTTTGCTCTCTCCCCCTCCCAGAGAGGATGAGGGAGGGCCTAACCTGCGGGGGTTGTCCAACCAACCGGTCGCAGAGATAAAATGGAGGAAAAAATGAAAAAGAAGCTTGGGTTATTGTCGCTGGTTGTCTTGTCGATCTTTTTAGTGGCCGGCAGCGCCGCGGCGTGTTCGTTCGCTGTCAACGACCTCTTACTCAACCCGAAACACATCGGAGGAATTGCCAAGGGGGACAAATCTATCGGGGACGGGTGTGGGCTGACAAATGGTTGTAATGGGCCAAACCCGATCGGTAAAGGTATATACAGCGCCATCTGGGGTGCTTTCGACACCATTCAGCCGCGTGAGTTTAGGCCATCTGGCTCTTTCAGGTTCGGCGGCGATTGCGCCTTTGGGGAAGGAACCGACCTCGAGGGGTATTTTTCCCACGGGTCGGGCACGAACGTCATCCGAGAAAATGGCTCCGCTCACCACCTGCTTCGATTTTTTGCCGCCAATACCATTGCCGAGATGATCAAAAGCGGCAAGTTGAGCCACCACCCCCACTTCCGAGACAACGACACCACTCACGGTGCGGCGCCCGTGCCCGAGCCGGCGACGGTGCTGCTGCTGGGAACCGGCCTGCTGGGGGTGGGGATCTTCTCCCGCCGCCGCAAGCGGCAGGAGGTGTAGCGCCTTTTTTTGCAGAGGGAAGGCTGGGTGGTAAACCTGAAAAAGCGGCCGGGGGAGGATCGCATCCCCCGGCCGCTTTGTTTCTTATTGCTGGGGCTTACAGCACCTGGGCGGCCTTGACCGGATGGGTCTTGAGGTATTCCAGGCGGTTCAAGCCGTTGAGGTAGGCCTTGGCGCTGGCGGTGATGATGTCGGCATCCGAGCCCTTGCCCAGGGCCACCAGGCCGTTTTCGCGCAGGCGCACGATCACCTCGCCCATGGCGTCGGTGCCGCCGGTGAGCGCCCCGACCGTGAAGCGCAGCAGCTCGGAGGAGGTCCCGGTGAGCTTGGCGATGGTGTTGAAGGTCGCGTCGATCGGGCCGTTGCCGTAGCCGGCGTCCCTCACCGAGCGGCCGTTGACCGAGAGCTTGACGCTCGCCATCGGCAATACCGTGGTGCCGGCGCTGACATTGAGATACTCCAGCTTGAAAATGTCGGCCGTGCGCAGGATGCCCTCGGTCACGATGGCCTCCAGGTCCTCGTCCATCACGTGCTTCTTCTTGTCGGCGAGTTCCTTGAACTGCGTGAAGACGATCTTCAGCTCCTCGTCGGAGAGGTCGTAGCCCAGCTCTTTCAGGTGGGTGCGCAGGGCGTGGCGGCCGGAGTGTTTGCCGAGCACCAGCCTGTTGGTGTTCAGGCCGATGGTTTCAGGCTTCATGATCTCGTAGGTCATGGGGTTTTTGAGGACCCCGTCCTGATGGATGCCGGCCTCGTGGGCGAAGGCGTTGGCGCCCACGATGGCCTTGTTGGGCTGCACGATGATGCCGGTGATCATGCTCACCAGGCGGCTGGTGGGGTAGATGTGCTCGGTGTGGATGCCGGTTTCCATCGGCAGGAAGTTGGGCCGCGTGTGCAGGCTCATGACGACTTCCTCCAGCGAGGTGTTGCCGGCGCGCTCGCCGATGCCGTTGATGGTCACCTCCGCCTGGCGCGCGCCGGCTCGGATGGCGGTCAGGGTGTTGGCCGTCGCCAGGCCCAGGTCGTTGTGGCAGTGCACGCTCAAGACCGCCTGGTGGATGTTGGGGGTGTGGGCGATGACATAGCGCACCAGGTCGCCGAATTCCTCCGGGATGGCGTAGCCCACGGTGTCCGGCAGGTTCACCGTGCTGGCGCCGGCCGCGATGGCGGCCTCGAATACCCGACAGAGATAATCGCGGTCGCTGCGCGAGCCGTCCTCGGCCGAAAACTCCACGTTGGGGGTCAAGGTCTTGGCGTAGCGCACGGCCGCCACGGCCGCCGCCACGACCTCCTCGCGGTTCATTTTAAGCTTGTACTGCAGGTGGATGTCGGAGGTCGCGATGAAGGTGTGGATCCGGGGCTTGACGGCCGTTTTGAGGGCGGCCCAGGCCTGGTCGATATCCGGCTTGGAGGCGCGGCACAAACCGGCCACCTCGGTGTGTTGCAGTTTGCCGGCAATCTGGGAGACCGCTTCGAAGTCGCCGTCGGAGGCCGCCGGAAAACCGGCTTCGATGATGTCGACCCCGAGCTTTTCCAGCTGGTTGGCCAGGCGCATTTTTTCCGCCGTGTTCATGCTGGCCCCCGGGGACTGCTCGCCGTCGCGCAGGGTGGTGTCGAAAATATAGACGCGGTCGCTCATGATGAAACTCCTTCAATTTGGAAATGGTGGGGTCCGACAAAGCGGACCAACCCGGGCCGTCCCGCAGGCCGCCCGGTCACGCAGACTCAAATCAGGGCTTCATCACGGGAGCATGCGCCGCAGGATCCGGGTGTGAATCGGTCCTGCGGCGGTTGACCTTTCCTTCAGGTTCACTTGGGTTCTCCTTTGCCGTTTGCCGGCAGGCGGTGAAAACAGGCGGATGGGGGCGTTCGGCCGAACCGCCGCTCACCCCGCTTCCCGCTCGGTGTCGGCGTACGCGGCCTCCTTGGCCAGCTTGTACTGGAAGCTGTCGGCGAGCGCATGCCAGCTGGCCTCGATGATGTCCTCGGAGACCCCGATGGTGCTCCAGACCCGGTCCTGGTCGCGGGACTGGATGAACACCCGCACCCGCGCGGCGGTGCCGTCGCGGCCGTCGATGACCCGCACCTTGAAGTCCACCAGGCGCATGTGGTCCAGGTCGGGGTAAAACTTGTCCAGGGCCTTGCGCAGGGCGTTGTCCAGGGCGCTGACCGGGCCGTTGCCCTCGGCGGCCGTGATCTCGGCCTGGTCGCCGACCCGGATCTTGATGGTGGCGTGCGCGCTGCAGGGCCGTTCCTTGTCTTTTTCGATGGTCACCCGGAAGGATTCCAGCTCGAAGAGCGGGGTGTACTGCTCGGTGAATTTTTCCAGCAGGATCTTGAAGGAGCCCTCGGCCACGTCGAACTGGTAGCCCTCCTGCTCCAGGCGCTTGATCTCGTCGACGATTTTCTGGCTGTCAAAACCGTTGGCGCCCAATTCCAGCCCCAGTTCGCGGGCCTTGTAGGTCACGTTGCTTCTGCCGGACAGATCCGAAACCAGCACCCGCCGGTGGTTGCCGACCGTTTCGGGGGCCAGGTGCTCGTAGGCGCAGGGGGACTTCATGACGGCGCTGACGTGGATCCCGCCCTTGTGGGCAAAGGCGCTTTCGCCCACGAAGGGCCGGCTGTTGAGGGGCGTCATGTTGGCGGTCTCGCTCACGAAGCGGGACAGCTTGCGGATTTTTTTAAGGTTTTGCGGCGACACGCAGGGGGTGTCGAGCTTGGTGCAGAGAATCGGAACGATGGATGTCAGGTCCGCGTTGCCGCAGCGCTCGCCGTAGCCGTTGATCGTGCCGTGGACCATGACGGCCCCGGACCGGACCGCGGCGATGCTGTTGGCGACCGCCAGCCCGCAGTCGTTGTGGGCGTGAATCCCCAGCCGGGCGGCGGCGCAGGCGGGCCCTTGCCGGGCCAGGTGAACCTGGAGCGCGGCAATGGCCGCTTCGATTTCAAAAGGCAGGCTGCCGCCGTTGGTGTCGCAGAGCACGATAAAGGCCGCGCCGGCGTGGCAGGCGGCGGTTACCGTCTGCAAGGCGTAGGCGCCGTTGGCCTTGAAGCCGTCGAAAAAATGTTCGGCGTCGTAAATCACCTCGCGTCCTTGGGATGTGAGGTAGGCCACCGAGTCCCGGATCATGGCCAGGTTTTCCTCCAGGGTGTTGTCCATGATCCGGGTGACGTGCAGGTCCCAGCTTTTGCCGAAGATCGTGACGGCCTGGCAGGCGCTTTCCAGCAGCGCTTTCAGGTTGGGGTCCTGGTCGGCGGGGGTGCCGGGTTTGCGGGTGGCGCCGAAGGCGGCGATTCGGGCGTTTTTGAATTCCACCCGGCGGGCGATTTCGAAGAACTGCTTGTCCCGGGGGTTGGAGCCGGGCCACCCGCCTTCGATGTAGTGCACCCCGAAATCATCCAGGCGCTCGGCGATGCTGAGCTTTTCAAGCGCGCTGAAGGTGATGTTCTCCCCCTGGGTGCCGTCCCGCAGGGTGGTGTCGTAGATAAGGGTCGGTTGCATGGTCTTGCTCCCACGGCCGCCGCACCGGCTGCGCAGGGTCCCCGTTCCGGGCGCCCCCCGCAGACACCGGTCTGCAGCGGCCTCTATTCGCGGTTTTCCGGCCGCAGGGCGCGTACCGCGGCCCCGGCCCGCCACATTTCAGAGTTTTTGATGCGGTCGAGTTCCACCCGCAGCTTTTCACGGTAGTCCGGGGCGCTGTTGCGCTCGATCGTGCGTGCGGTTTCCTTGCCGGAAACGACGCTTTCGTAAAGCGTGTCAAACACCGGCACCACCGCCTGCTTGAAGCGCGGCGCCCAGTCCAGCGCGCCGCGCTGGGCCGTGGTGCTGCAGTTGGCGAACATCCAGTCCATGCCGTTTTCGGCCACCAGCCGGATCAGGCTCTGGGTCAGCTCCTCGACGGTTTCGTTGAACGCTTCGCTGGGGCTGTGGCCGTGCTTGCGCAGCAGTTCGTACTGGGCCTCCATCACGCCGGCCAGGGCGCCCATCAGGATGCCGCGCTCGCCGGTGAGGTCGCTGTGGACCTCTTTTTCAAAGGTCGTTGCAAAGAGGTAGCCCGAGCCGATGGCGATTCCCAGCGCCAGGGCCCGTTCGCGGGCCCGGCCGCTGAAGTCCTGGTGAATGGCGAAGCTGGAGTTGATGCCGCTGCCGGCCAGGAAATTGGTCCGCACCGTGCGGCCCGAACCCTTGGGGGCCACCAGGATGACGTCCACGTTGGCCGGCGGCACGATCCCGGTCTGATCCTTGTAGACCACCGAAAAGCCGTGGGAGAAATACAGGGCGTCGCCTGCGTTCAGGCACTGCTTGACCCGCGGCCAGAGGGCCATCTGACCGGCGTCCGAGAGCAGGTACTGGACCACGGTGCCCTTGCGCGCCGCCGCTTCGATGGGCAGCAGGGTTTTACCCGGCACAAAGCCGTCTTCCACGGCCCGCTGCCAGGAGGCGGTGCCCTCCCGCTGGCCGACGATCACCGCAAACCCGTTGTCCCGCAGGTTGAGCGCCTGGCCGGGGCCCTGGACGCCGTACCCCAGGATCGTGATGAGCTCGTTTTTGAGGGTCTCCCGGGCCTGGTCGAGGGTGAACTCGTCGGCCGTGATGACCTCCTCGATGACCCCTCCAAAATCAATCTTTGCCATTTCCTCGCTCCTTCGGATGTAAGATAAAAAAATCGGGGCAGCGGCGGGCTGACCCGCGGCTGGATCATTTGGGCTCCCGGAAAAGGGCGATGATCCCGGTTTTGGCGATTTCCTTGATGCCCAAGGGTTTCAGCAGACTGATGATGGCGGCCAGTTTGCCCTGGTCGCCGGTCACCTCGATGGTGTAGTGCTCCTGGCCGACGTCCACCACCTTGCACCGGAAGATGTCGACGATCCGGAGAATCTCGGCGCGATGCTCCGGTTTGGCGGTGACCTTGATGAGGGCCATTTCACGCTGCACGAAATCCTGGCCCGTGAGCTCGTAGACCTTCAGAATGTTGATCAGCTTGTTGAGCTGTTTTTTGATCTGCTCCACCACCGGGGTGTTGGCCTTGGTGACAATCGTGATGCGCGAGATCCCGGGCTCGGTGGTTTCGGCCACACAGAGGCTTTCGATGTTGAAGCCCCGGCCGCTGAAAAGGCCCACGATGCGCGAGAGCACCCCCGGTTCGTTGTCCACCAGCAGGGACAGCACGTGATTTTCTTCGGTCATGGCAGTCGCTCCTTTCCCGGCGTGCGCCGCAGGCCGCTAGACCAGCAGCATTTCGGTGATCGGCGCGCCCGCCGGGACCATCGGGTAGACACACTCGGTCTGCTGCACCCTGAAATCCATGATCACGGTGCGGGGTGAAAAAAGGCCTTCGCGCAGCACCGCTTCGACCTCTTCGGGTTTTTCCGCCCGCAGGCCGACCGCACCATAGGCCTCGGCCAGTTTGACAAAATCCGGGGCGTGCTCCATGGAGGTGCAGGCATAGCGGCATTCGTAAAACAGCTCCTGCCACTGCCGCACCATCCCCAGATAGCGGTTGTTGAGGATCACCACCTTGACCGGCAGACCGTATTGGACCGCGGTGGCCATCTCCTGGATGTTCATCTGGATGCTGCCGTCGCCGGCCACATCCACCACCAGGCTGTCGGGGCAGGCCGTCTGGGCGCCGATGGCCGCCGGCAGGCCGAAGCCCATGACCCCCAGACCGCCGGAGGTGATGAAATGCCCCGGTTTTTCAAAGTGATAGTACTGGGCCGCCCACATCTGGTTCTGACCGACCTCGGTGGTGATGATGGTCTCCCGGTCGCGGGTCAGCTCATAGAGCTTTTCGATCACGAACTGCGGCTTGATGGTCTCGCCCTGCTGGTAGGCCAGCGGTTGGGTGCTCTTCCAGGCCGCTATCGTATCCAGCCACTCCCGGCGCCTGTCGTCCAGCTCGCCCAGGTCGAGGGCGTCGATCAGGCGGTTGAGGTGCCCCAGGGTGATCTTGCAGTCGCCCACCACCGGGATGGTGACCGGGATGTTTTTGCGGATCGAGGTGGGGTCGATGTCGATGTGCACGATTTTCGACTGGGCCGCGAAGGCGTCGGTCTTGCCGGTCACGCGGTCGTCGAAGCGCACTCCGATGGCGATCAGCAGGTCGCAGGCGCTGGTGGACATGTTGGCCCGGTAGGTGCCGTGCATCCCGAGCATTCCCAGCCAGAGCGGGTCGGAGCCCGGGAAGGCCCCCAGGCCCATCAGCGAGGTGGTCACCGGAATCCTGGTTTTGCGGGCGAATTCGGTCAATTCCGGGGCGGATTTGGACAGGATGACCCCGCCGCCGGCGAAGATCATCGGACGCCGGGCGTCCTGCACCAGCTTGACCACTTTTTGAAGCTGGTGCATGTTGGGGTTGTAGGTCGGGTTGTAGGACGGCATCTTTACGGCCTTGGGGAACTTGTAGCCCGCCGTGGCGCGCGCGATGTCCTTGGGGATGTCGACCAGGACGGGGCCCGGCCGCCCGGAGCGGGCCAGGAAAAAGGCCTCGCGCAGGATGCGCGCCAGATCGTCGATGTTCTTGACCAGGTAGTTGTGCTTGGTGCACGGGCGGGTGATGCCGACGATGTCGACCTCCTGGAAGGCGTCGTTGCCGATCAGGTGGGTCGGGACCTGGCCGGTGATCACCACGATGGGGATGGAGTCCATATAGGCCGAGGCGATACCGGTGACGGTGTTGGTGGCCCCGGGGCCGGAGGTCACCAGACAGACCCCGACCTTGCCGCTGGCGCGCGCATAGCCGTCGGCGGCATGCACGCCCCCCTGTTCGTGGCGCACCAGAATGTGGCGGATGTCGGTCCTGGCCAGCTCATCGTAAATATCGACGACCGCGCCCCCCGGGTAGCCGAACAACGTGTCGACCCCTTCCTCTTGGAATACTTTCATTAGAATCTGGGCACCGGTGAGTTTCATGGGTTGCGTTCCTTTCTGGTTGGATTGCTTTGGGCGGCCATGCTCAGCGGACCACCGCGCCCTGGCTGGCCGATGACACCATTCGGGCGTAACGGGCCATGTAGCCCCGCGTGATCCGGGGGGCGGGCGCGCGCCAGGCCGCCAGACGATCCTGGATTTCGCGGTCGGAGACTTTCAGGGTGAGTTTTTTGGCCGGGATGTCGATGGCGATCCGGTCGTTTTCGTGCACGGCCGCCAGCGGGCCGCCCTGCATGGCCTCCGGTGAGATGTGGCCGATGGCCGCCCCGCGCGAGCCGCCGGAAAAGCGGCCGTCGGTCAGGAGGGCCACCTGGGCGTCGAGCTGCATGCCGGCGATGGCGGAGGTGGGGGTCAGCATCTCGCGCATCCCGGGGCCGCCCATGGGGCCTTCATAGCGGATCACGACCACGTCGCCTGGGCGGATGGCGCCGGACATGATGGCCTCGGTGGCCGCCTCCTCGGTGTCAAAGACCCGCGCCGGCCCCTCGTGGCGCATCATTTCGGGCCGCACGGCGGACTGCTTGACCACGCAGCCTTCGGGCGCCAGGTTGCCGAAAAGGACCGCCAGCCCGCCCTCCGGGTGGTAGGGGGAATCCAGCGGACGAATCACCGCGGGGTCCAGGACGCGCGCGTTGGCCAGGTTTTCGCCGACCGTCGCGCCGCTGACCGTCAGGCAGGCGGGGTCCAGCAGGCCGCCCTGCAGGAGTGTCTGCATCAGCGCCGGAATGCCGCCGGCGCGGTCGAGGTCTTCGACGTGGTCCTTGCCGCCGGGGCTCAGCGAGCAGAGGTGGGGGGTTTTGGCGCTGACGGCGTTGATCATGTCAAGGTCGAAGTCCACCCCGGCCTCGCGCGCCAGGGCGCTCAGATGCAGTACGGTGTTGGTCGAGCAGCCCAGGGCCATGTCCACCGTCAGGGCGTTGCGAAAGGCTGCGGGGGTCAGGATCCTGTGGGGCGTTAGGCCCTTGGCCAGCAGCGCGAGCACCTGCATCCCGGCGGTTTTGGCCAGC
>JAABRJ010000496.1 GCA_011390985.1 Desulfobacteraceae bacterium | reverse complement strand
CTGCCGCAGCCGCAAGCGGGTGGACGAGATGGCGGCCTGGCTGGCGGCCAAGGGCATAAACGCCGTCGCCTACCACGCGGGCCTCGGCCCGGGGGAGCGCACCGCGCGCCAGCAGCGATTCGCGCGCGAGGAGGCGATCGTGGTGGTCGCCACGATCGCCTTCGGCCTGGGCATCGACCGACCGGATGTGCGCTTCGTGGTGCACTTCGACGTGCCCACCAGCATGGAGGC
>JAABRJ010000495.1 GCA_011390985.1 Desulfobacteraceae bacterium | reverse complement strand
GGTGCTGGGCTACTGTGAGACCACCGCCTGCCGGCGGCAGGTGCTCCTGCGCTATTTCGGCGAAAGCCGCAATGAGCCCTGCGGCAACTGCGGCACCTGCCGGGAGGCGGCGGAAACCTGGGACGGGACCGTGGCCGCCCAGAAGGCGCTTTCGGCGGTCTATCGCACCGGCCAGCGCTTCGGCGCCGCCTACCTGGTGGAGGTGCTGCTGGGAAAGGACAACGAGCGCATCCGGCGCTTCGGCCACCACCGCATCAAGACCTTCGGGGTCGGGCAGGAGCTGTCGGCCCAGGAGTGGCGCTCGGTCTTCCGGCAGCTGATGGCCGCGGGCTACCTGACGGTGGAGATGTCCGAAAGGGCGGGCTACCGCCTGGCCGAAAAAAGCCGGGCGGTTTTAAAGGGCGAAGCCGAGATCCGGTTTCGAAGGGACAAAAAGCCGCCGAAAGCCGCCCGACCGCAGGGCGACAAGGCCGTGGTGGGGGCGGCGACCCTGGAGGGCCCGGCCGCGCAACTCTGGGAGGCCCTGCGGCGCCTGCGCCTGGAGATCGCCAAGGAACTGGAACTGCCGGCCTACGTGATCTTCCACGACAAGACCCTGCGCGAGATGGCAGTCAGCCGCCCGGCCAGCCGCGAGGCCCTGCTGGCGATCAGCGGCGTGGGCGAATCCAAGGCCGACCGCTACGGCGAGCGGTTTCTGGCGGCCATCCAGGGGTTTAAAGCGCCAGCCGACTGACAGGGCTTTGCGCGGGCCGGATTGCGCCCGGGGCGGGCCCAAAAATCGCGGGCATTCAGGGCCCCAGAAAGAAATAAACCCAAGGCGTTTCAGGCGGCCCGTTGCGGGAGGATCGGGAAGCGCTCGAAGTGGCGGGCGACCTCCTCCGGGCGGTGGGCATCCGAGGACAGGCAGACGGGGATGCCCCTTGCCGCGATGGTCGCCAGGATCCGGGCGCCCGGGTAGGTGCTGCGGACGGCATGGTCCAGGCCGCCGGTGTTGATCTCCACCACCATCCCGGTGCGCTCGACGGCCGCCAGCAGTTCCGCCACCAGCTCTCGGTACCACGGGGCGCTTTCGTCGAAAAAGCGGCCGTTGCGGTTGTGCTTGCCCACCACGTCGAGGTGGCCCAGGATGCGGAACCAGCCGGTTGCGACCATGGCGCTGCTCTGGCGGTAGTAGGCGCTGCAAAGGCGCCGGATATCCCCCCCGAAGCCGGTTTCGAGGGCCTCTGCGAACTCCGCCTCGGTGCCGTTGATGAGATAGCGCCGGCCCTCGTGCTCCACCTGGTGCACCGATGCGATCAGGACGTCCCAGGGCCCTTCGGCGATCTCCCGGCTCCAGTCGGCGTGTGACGGCAGGACCTCCATCTCCAGCCCCATCAGCACCTGCAGACGACCGCTCATCCGCCGGCGCACGGCCTTGATTTCGGTGCGATAGGCATCCAGCCGCCGGCGCACCAGGGCATAGCGGTTTTCAAAGGGAAGCGGCATGTGGTCCGTGAACACCACACCGGCCAAACCCCGGCCGGCGGCGGTGCGGGCCATGGTGTCAAGGCTCTCGCGGCCGTCCGAGAAATGGCTGTGAATATGGCAGTCGAAGCCGGGAAAGGCATTCATAAGCATGGGCGTGTTTCCTCAAAAATGGGTGATGGCGGCCTTCGGGGGAGGCCCCGACGCGGTTGCCCCGGGGACAGGCCGTAGAATGCGGCCGCCCACGGCGCGCGTCAAGCAGCACTCGTAAAGTAAAACGGCTTGTATCCATTCACCGCCCGCTGCGCTCGAGGCGCAGAGAACGGCGAGGAAACCGTATCGTTTGCCCTCGATGATTTTTTCGTTTTTATTCCCGGTTTGTCCAAAAACCGTGGTAAAAAACCCCCAAACGTCTGCGCATCGATACGCGTGCCGGCGAGGTGAGGGCTTCGAACCCCGGTCGCAGGGGCGTCTTGAGCGTGTCGCGCAGCGGCTGGATTTTTTTCGCCGCCGCCACCATTTGCGGCGCCGCCTGAGCTGAGAGGAGCACCATGGAGATTTCGCTTACCCCCATCGAAGCCCGCATTTTAGGGGCACTGATCGAAAAACAGATGTCGACCCCCGACTATTATCCGCTGACCCTGAACACCCTGATCAGCGCCTGCAACCAGAAAACCAACCGCGAGCCGGTCATGGCCCTGGACGAGGCGGCGGTCATCCGGGGGCTGGACAGTCTGCGCAGCCGGCGGCTGGTCTGGCAGGTCAAAACCCAGAACAGCCGGACCCCCAAGTATGAGCACAATATGCAAGCTGTGGCCGAATTTTCCAGCAGCGAACTCGGCATTTTGTGTGAACTGCTGCTGCGCGGGCCGCAGACCGCCGGGGAGCTGCGCGCGCGCAGCGCGCGGCTGGTGGAATTTGGCGGCCTGGCGGCGGTCGAGCACAGCCTGCAGAAGTTGATCGCGCACGAGAAGGGCCCTTTCGCCGTGGAACTCCCCCGCCGTCCGGGGCACAAGGAAAATCGGTTTGGCCACCTCTTCTGCACGCCCGGTCCGCCCGCCGACGCCTCCGAAGCGCCGGTGGCCGACGCGCCGGAGGACGCTGCGGCGGCTGCGGCCGACCGCATCGCCGCGCTGGAAATGGCGGTCGACGGCCTGCAGCAGGCGTTGGAGGATCTGCGCGGGCAGTTTCTGGAATTCAAGCAGAAGTTTGAATGAAGAATCCTGCTATGGTCGCGGTAACGAGTAATTCCAAATAATTACAGTTTGTTGAAACCATGGACACCTTTTTTTGGCGACCGCTGGCGGCCGGCCTGGTCCTGATGGCCCTGGCGCTGCCGGCGACCGCCCTGGAGCTGAAGGGCCGCTGGGTGCAGGGCGGCATGCTGGTCGGGCGGGTCGATCCGGGTACCGCGGTCGCCTTCCAGGGAAGCCCCCTGCGGCTTTCGCCCGATGGGTTCTTCGTGATCGGCTTTGACCGCGATGCAGCACTGGAAAGTGTGCTGACGCTGCGCGCTGCCGACGGCCGCGAGACTCGCCATCCCATCCGCATCACCGCACGCACTTACGCTATCCAGCGCATCGACGGCCTGCCGGAGCGCAAAGTCGCGCCGGCGCCCGAGGATCTCGACCGCATTCAACGCGAGTCGGCCCTGGCGCGCAAGGCGCGCGCCCGCGACGATGCCCGCACGGATTTTGCCCGGGGCTTCATCTGGCCGGTCAGCGGACGGATTTCGGGGGTTTACGGCAGCCAGCGGGTTTTAAACGGCCAGCCGCGCCAGCCCCATTACGGCGTCGACATCGCGGCCCCGGCGGGAACCCCCGTCAAAGCGCCGGCCGACGGTGTGGTGAGCCTGGTGCACCCGGACATGTTTTTCTCCGGCGGCACCTTGATTCTCGATCATGGCCACGGGGTTTCCTCCACCTATTTGCATTTGAGCGAAATACTGGTAGAGGAGGGGCAGGCCGTCCGCCAGGGCGAGGTGATCGCCCGCGTGGGCGCCAGCGGGCGGGTTACCGGCGCGCACCTGGATTGGCGCATGAACTGGTTCGACCAGCGCCTCGACCCCACCCTGCTGGTGCCGCCCATGCCCGTTGGGGAGCGCCCCTGACACGCCGGCCCGCGATCCCACCAGCCCTCGCAGCGCGCTGCAGGCACCCCGCTGAAAGGAGACCGTTGTATGTTGCCCCTGACCCGTGACCTCATCCGCCATGATGTGGCAGACTCTTACCTGATCTATAAAAGGGGGCTGCGCCTCTATGAAAACGGCGCCTTCATCCTGCAGGCACAGGATTTCGATGCCGGGCGTTTCGACTACCAGGTGGACGGCAGCTACGGCGATTACACTACCCGCGTCGATCTCGGCGGGCAGGCGCTATCCACCCGATGTTCGTGCCCTTATCCCGGCAGCGGCTGCAAACACACGGTAGCGGTCCTGCTCTACACCAAGGACCTGCTGGAAGCCCAGGAGGCCCGACAGGCGCCGCCCGCTCCGGCGGAAGAGGCCTTCCTCTCCCCCGCGGAGATCCGGGCGCAGGCCCTGGATGACCGCCAAAGCCGCGCCCGCAACGAGCATTTCAGGATCACAACGGGCGATATGCTCAAGGGCTGCCATCTGCTTGAAACCGAAAGCGGCCGGCAGTACAAGGTGACCCTGCACGACCCGGACAAGGGGGTCGGGCACTGCACCTGCCCCGATTACCTCACCAACCGCCTGGGGACCTGCAAGCATCTCATCTGCCTGACCCAGCACCTCAAGCGCCGCAAAGACTTCGGAGAACGGCTGGCGCAGGAGCGCTTTCCGTTCGTCGATCTCTACTGGGACTCGGCCGATGCCGCCCCGCGGCTTTACTCGGAGCTGCCCAAACGGCAGACCTCGGCCCTGGGCAGGGCGCTGGCGCCGTGCTTCGACGACCGCGGCGTCTACACGGGAGACACTCTGGCGCCCCTGCTGGACGTGCTGCCGCAGCTGGACGGCAACAAGCAGGTCCGGGTCCAGGAGCCGGTCTTTGCGGCGCTCGAACGGGAAGCCGAGCGCCGGCAATTGGTGGAGCTGGCCGAGGCGGCCGCAAAGAGCCCGCCGCCGGTCGCCGATCTGACGGTCCGGCTCTACCCCTACCAGGAGGAGGGGGTGCGCTTCGGACTCTACCGTGACGCGGCCCTGATCGGCGACGAGATGGGTCTCGGCAAGACCCTGCAGGCCATCGCGCTGGCCGCCCTGAAAAAGGAGGTTTTCGGTTTCAGCAAGGTGCTGGTGGTCACCATGGCGTCCCTGAAAGAACAGTGGCGCCGCGAAATCGAGCGGTTTTGCGCCGAAAAGGCCGTCGTGGTGTCGGGCACGCCCAAGCAGCGCTGGGAGACCTATCTCAACGACCCGGCCTATTTCAAGATCACCAATTACGAGGCCGTGCTGCGCGATGTGCCCACCATCGAGCGCTTCAAGCCGGACCTCGTGATCCTGGACGAGGCCCAGCGGATCAAGAATTTTTCCACCAAGACCGCCGATGCGGTCAAGCGCCTGCCGCGGCGGCATGCCCTGGTCCTGACCGGCACCCCCCTGGAGAACAAGCTCGAGGATGTCTACTCCATCGTCCAGTTTCTCGACCCGCAGCTGCTCTCGCCCCTGTGGCGCTTCGCCGCCGAGCATTTCATGCTCAGCCGCAGCGCCCGAAACAAGATCATCGGCTACCGCAACCTCGACCGTCTGCACCAGCGGCTCCAGGGCCTGGTGATTCGCCGCCGCAAGGAAGAGGTGCTCAAAGATCTGCCCGAACAGGTGGAGAACAACTACTACATCGACCTGCACCAGCAGCAGCGCGAAATGCATGCCGGCTACGCCCAGGCCCTGATGCCGCTGCTCCACAAAAAGTTCCTGACGCCCGTCGACCTGCGGCGCATGCAGGAGCTGCTCTTGCGGATGCGCCAGGCCTGCAACGCCACCTACCTCATCGATCGCAAAACGAATATTTCCCCCAAGCTCGATGAACTGCGGGGCATCATCGACGAGCTGGTGGTCCAGAACAAACGCAAGATGGTGATTTTTTCCGAGTGGACCACCATGACCTACCTGATCGGCCGCCACCTCTCGGACGCCGGCATCCCCTTCGTGGAGCTGTCGGGCAAGGTGCCGGTCCAAAAACGCCAGGCGCTGATCGACGAGTTCACCCACAACCCCGCATGCCGCGTGTTTCTTTCGACGGATGCCGGCGGCACGGGGCTCAACCTGCAGGCGGCGGACTGCGTGGTGAATTTCGAGCTGCCCTGGAACCCGGCGCGCCTGAACCAGCGCATCGGCCGGGTCAACCGCATCGGGCAGAAAAGCCGCTGCATCAACGTGGTCAACCTGATCGCCAAGGAGAGCATCGAAGAAAAGATCCTGGCCGGGATTCAACTCAAGACCGACCTCTTCAAAGGGGTCTTCGAGGGGGGCGCCGACGAGGTGACCTTTACCCATGAAAAACGCACCGAGCTGATCAACCGCCTGCGCGAGATGCTGGGCGACGAGCTGGCGGCGCCGCCCGCGGCGGCCCAGGCGGAAGAAATCCCCGAGGATACGCCGCACTTTCTCAACCCCGAAGCCCTCCGAAAAGCCGCAGGCGCCCTGGATGTCACCGGCGAGGAGGCCCCGCCCGAGGCACCGCCCGAGCCGGCCCTTGCCCCTGCGGCCCAAAGCACTGAAGGGCCCGTCCGGGGGGACGGCGGGGCCCATATCCTGGCGGCCCAGCCGCCGGAGAAGATCGAGGCCGTGCTCAACACCGGGATGCTGTTTGTCGGCGGTCTGCTGGAAATGGCCACGGGGCAGAAAATGACCGCCACCGCCGCGGACGGCCGGATGGTGCAGATCGACCGCGAGACCGGCGAGGTCACGCTGAAATTCAGGCTGCCGGGGTTCTGAGCGCCGTCGGCGCGCCACCCGAAACGCCGGAGGCACGCGCCCCGCTTTCCGGCGGCAGGAGTCCGCGGCATCCGCGGCGGCGCCCCCACAGGAAGACGATGCCCCCACGCGCCGTTGATGAACCAGTAAAAAGCCAAAATCCAGACTGTTTCGTAAAATGGCCTATTTCAAGGCGCGCAAATCTCGAGGAGTGAGGCGTACACCTGTACGCAGCAGCGACTTCGAGATGCAGCGCAACGCAGAAATTGGCCTTTTTACGGAACTGTCAGCCGGTGGCACCTTTGGCCTGCAAACCCTGGTTTTCGCACTGGTCTCGGCCAGTTTCACCACCATTTACCTGGTGCAGCCCGTTTTGCCGGTGATCCGGCAGGAGTTCGGCGTCGACGAAAAACAGGCGTCCTACACCGTCTCCGCCGTGATTCTGGGGATCGCCCTGGCCAATCTGCCCTTCGGCCGCTGGGCCGACCGCCACCCCGTGAAACCGCTGATCGCCGTCGGCGGGGTGGTCGTCACCTGTTTTGGTCTGTTGTGCGCCGCGACCCATCAAATGGCGCTGCTGATCCTGTTCCGTTTTGTCCAGGGCCTCTTCATCCCGGCCATGACCACCTGTCTTGTCGCCTACCTGGCCCGCAGCCTCCCCGCGCAACGCCTCAACGTGATCATGGGGTCCTACGTCGCCGCCACGGTTGCCGGCGGGCTGGGCGGCCGCCTGCTGGGCGGCTGGATCCATCCCCCGCTGCACTGGCGCTATGCCTTTGTCACGGTCTCGGTGCTGGTCTCTGCCGCCACCCTGGCCGCCCTGGTGTGGCTGCCGCCCGAAAAGCGCGACTCGGCCGGCGAAGCCCGGTCAGAGGGGTTTGTCGCACTGATGGCGCGCCCCGATCTGCTGCGGATCTTTGCGGTGGCCTTCAGCGCCTTCTGGATTTTCTCGGCGCTCTTCAATTACCTGCCGTTTTATCTGGCCGGGCCGAGGTTCGGCGCTTCCACCGAGGTGATCACCCTGATGTACCTCGCGTATGTCA
This sequence comes from Desulfobacteraceae bacterium, assembly GCA_011390985.1. Classification (GTDB taxonomy): domain Bacteria; phylum Desulfobacterota; class Desulfobacteria; order Desulfobacterales; family JAABRJ01; genus JAABRJ01. The sequence continues at coordinate 2,661 of JAABRJ010000495.1, read as the reverse complement.
CCGGGATTGTGGTGGCCCCGGCCTCCGGCAGGATCAGCAACCGCCTGGGCAACGGCGCCACCATCGTGATCGGGGCGCTGGTGCTGGGGGCGTCGCTGGGGCTCACCCACACCCCCAGCCTGTGGGCCGTGAGCGCCGGCCTGGCGGGGGTCTGCACGGGGTTTTTCGCGGTCCACGCGGCCGCCGCCGGCAGCATGAACCGCAGCCTGAGCGGCAGCCGCGGCCGCGCCAATTCGCTTTACATCCTGTTCTACTACCTGGGCGGCTCGGTCGGCATCACCGTCAGCGGCTACGGCTACCAGCGCTTCGGCTGGGCCGGGGTGACCGGCATCGGCCTGCTGCTGCTGGTCAACATCCTGGCAATCGGGTTGCTGGAGATCAAACGGGCGAAGGTCGCATGAAGAGTAGAAAGACAGCGCCTCTGCGGGTGACCCTGCTGCTGTGCGGGGTGGAAATCCTCGGGCTGGCGGGGCTGGCGACGTTTTCCGCCTTGCTGCCCTTTTTTCTGCAACGTTCAGGCCGGGTGGGTAAGCGCGGTCTATTACGGGGCCTATGTGGTGGCGGTACCGCTGCTGACCGTTCTGACCGACCGGCGCGACGCCCGCGGGATCCTGGTCTTCGGCCTGCTGATCGGGGCTGCGGCCGCGCTGGGGTTCGCCTGGCTGGCAAGCGGCTTCTGGTCGGCGTTGATTTTCCGCTTTCTGGCCGGGGTCAGCCTGGCCGGCGTTTACATGCCGGGGCTGAAACTGCTGAGCGACCATGCCGAGGGGGCGCGTCAGTCGCGCTACGTGTCTTTTTACACGGCGTCTTTCAGCGTCGGGGCGAGTCTTTCCTACCTGCTGGCGGGCGAGGTGCACCTGGTCCTGGGGTGGCGCTGGGCTTTTGCCGCGGCGGGGTTGCTGACCCTCGCGGGGGCGGTCCTGGTGGGGGTCGGCGCACCCCCCGGGCGGGTGGACCGGACGCCAGCAAAACCCCGGCTGCGCTGCGGCCTGGCGGTCGTGCTGCGCAGCCGGCAGGCGATGGCGTTCATTCTGGGCTATGCCGCGCACATGTGGGAGCTTTTCAGCCTGCGCTCCTGGATGGTGGCCTTTCTGGCCTTCAGCCGCCAGCTGCAGCCGCCGGACCTGACGACCTGGAGCCCCACCCAGGTGGTGGCCCTGGTGAACCTGATCGGGCTGCCCGCCAGCATCGGCGGAAACGAACTCTGCCGGCGCTTCGGGCGGCGTAAAACCATTGGGGTCATCATGCTGGCCTCTGCGCTGATCAGCTTCGGGATCGGATTTTCAGCGCCGCTGCCCTACGCCCTGGTGGTGGGTTTGGCGCTGGTCTACGGGGTTGCCGTGCTGGGGGATTCGGCCTCGCTGACTGCCGGGGCGGTCGCCAGTGCGCCGAGCGGCGGCCGCGGCGCAACGCTTGCGGTGCATTCGACCCTGGGGTTCACGGCGGCCTTCCTGGGGCCGCTGGCGACGGGGGTTGTCCTGGACCTTTTGCAGGGCACACCGACCCTGGCCTGGGGCGCGGCCTTTGCCGTCATGGGCCTCGGCAGCGCGTTGGGGCCACTGGCGCTGCTGCTGGGCAAGAAACGGAACAGCCCGCAGGGCGGCGGGGGAGGGCATCCCTGACGGTGATGGCCCCTGCGGCGGTTGCCTTTGGGAAAGCGCTGCTTACTTTGCCAGGGAGCTTCTCATCCTGACATTGGCTTTAATCGGTCTTCACGCCGGCGCTTGCCGCCGGCCGGAGCAGTGGAGGACAGGCTGATATGGAAAAGGCAAAAAATGTGCTCGGCACTGAACTCGAGCCCTGCTCGCTGTCGCCCCTGACCGGCTTTTTTCGCGACGGCAGCTGCCGCACCGGCCCGGATGACGCAGGTTCCCACACGGTCTGCGTGCGGGTGACGGACGAGTTTCTGCAGATCACTCAGATCATGGGCAACGATCTCAGCACCCCCCAGCCGCGCCACGGGTTTCCAGGGCTCAAACCCGGGGACCGCTGGTGCCTGTGCGCCCTGCGCTGGCAGGAAGCCCTGGAAGCCGGGGTCGCGCCGCCGGTGATCCTGCGGGCCACCCATGAAGCGGCGCTGCAGCACGTGGCCATGGCCGACCTGGTCAAACACGCCGCCCCTGGTGAGGGCAGCTGAGCCTTTCGGTGCCGGCCGCGCCGCAACCACACCGCGAGCCGGGCCGGTCAGACCTCGGCCAAAGCCGCCAGAATCACGTCGGGCGCCGGGTGATCGGCCGGGTCGGCGGCGTAGTGGCTGTAGACGATCGTGCCCTTTGAATCGATGATGAAGACCCCCGGGAGCTGGCTCACATCGCCCACCGGGATACCGATGCCGTGGCCCTTGGCCATGGCCATGACCCCCTTCAGGGCGACGGAGGGCGAGAAAAACCCCAGGGGCGCCATCTGCTCCAGATCGAAGGCCTGGTACAGCCGTCGCCCGGGGTCGCAGACCATCTCAAACGGCACCGAAAACTTCCTGGCGAAGGCGCCGGATTCTGCCGGCGTGCCCATGGCCACCAATACCACCCGGGCGCCGGCCTGGTCGAAGCGCTGCTTTGCGCGGCGCAACTGCGCCACCTGCTCGCGGCAGAACGGTCAGCCGAAATGGCGCAAAAAGACGAGGACCAGCGGGTGGTCCTGCCACAGCCGGCTGAGGCGGAT
>JAABRJ010000494.1 GCA_011390985.1 Desulfobacteraceae bacterium | reverse complement strand
GCGCCCTGGCGCCCGCTGCGCGGGATTATCTTTTTGCCAGCCATCTGTCGGTGGAGGCCGGCCACGCAGCCATGCTGGCGCACCTCGGGCTGGTCCCGCTCTTCGATCTCAAGTTCCGCCTGGGCGAGGGCACCGGCGCGGCCCTGGCCATGGAGTTGATCGATGCGGCCACCCGGGTGCTGGCCGACATCCGGACGTTTGAGGAGGTGGCCATCGCCGACGCCCAAAAAGGCTGAGGGTGAGCCACAAGACCCATTTCGGCGTTGCGCATCACCTTGAAGCGCCAGCTTTTTTGTTGCGCGACAGGCCCATTTTGGCAGGCTGTTGGGCGCAAACGCCGGCAGCCCCGATCGCCCCCTCCGCCCGGGTCGCTTCCTATCCTGGATCGTCCTTCGGCCCCTGCGCCACCCCGGCGCGCTGCAGGGCCGCAATCTCCGCAGTTTCGTAGCCCAGCTCCGCCAGGATCTCGATGGTATGCTCGCCGATGGCCGCTGCCTTGGTGCGGGTGCCGGCCCGCCCGGCGCTGAAGCTGACCGGGTAGCCGGGCAGTCGGACCCGGCCGAGGACAGGGTGGTCGAAGTCGGTCACATAGCCGTTGGCCAGTGCCTGGGGATCGGTCAGGACCTCGTCGATGCGCTGGGCCGGGCTGAACATCAGCCCGTGCCGCCGGAAGGTCTCCATCCACGCGTCCCGGTCGCGGGTGGCGAACACGGCGTCGAAATGGGCCACCAGGGCCGGGCAATTCCGCTGGCGGGCGCGGCCATCGGTAAAGCGCGGATCCGCCTGCAAACTTTCCTGACCGGTTGCGGTGCAGAAGGGGCCCCAGTATTTCTCTTCGGGGTGGTGCACGCCCATCAGCCAGCCGCCGTCGCGGCAGCGGAAGCTGTTGCGCAGCGGAGAGTTCTGCTGGCGCTCCCAGGGCACCCCGGGGTCCTTGCCCAGCAGGCTGACGCTCAGCAGGTTGGCGTAAAGCAACCAGAGCCCGGTGCCGTAAAGCGAGGTGTGCACCTCCTGGCCGATGCCGCGGCGCTCGCGCATCACCAGGGCGGTCAGGATGGCATGGCTGAGGGTGATGGCGGTGGCCTGGTCCAGGATGGCCAGATGCATCAGGGTGGGCTCGGCGTTGCCGGTGACGAAGGTCATACCCGAGCGGGCCTGCCCCAGGGGATCGAAGGCCCCGATGTCGCGCATCGGGCCCTGCTGGCCGTAGCCGGAGACGCTGGCGTGGATGAGCCGGGGATTGACCCGCGAGAGGGTGGGGTAGTCGATGCCCATCGCGGTTTTGGTACTGGGGCGCAGGTTGGTGAGAAAAACGTCCGCGCGCTGCACCATCTGGTGCAAGATCGCCCGGCCCCGCGCGGTCGTGATGTCCAGCGAAATGTTGCGCTTGTTGCGGTTGGAGGCCTCGAACATAAAGCTTTCGCCGTTGGGCAGGGCCATGTCCATGCCCCCCAGCAGGGTCCAGTAGCGCTCCGGGTCGCCGCCGGCCTCCTCGATCTTGATGACATCGGCGCCGAGGTCGCCGAGGATCGCCCCGGCCCCGGGGCCGGCGTGGAAAACACCGTATTCGACGATGCGGATCCCCGCCAGCGGGCCCTCGGCTTCGGTTGACGGCTGCTCAATGCGGTTCATGGGTTCTGATCCTCGTTATCCGAGTTTGAAAAGCTTTTCGATTGGACATCGGCGGCCCCTGCCGGCGCGGGCGCGGCGGAGGGGATTGGCCCGTATTCGAAAACGCCGTTGGTGATCACCTCCACGCCGCTTTCGGCGTCGACCGTTTTCCAGAGCGCCTGGCCCTCGGCGGTCTTCCAGACGAGCGTTTCGATGGGGGTGCCGGGGTAAAGCGGGCGTGAAAAGCGGCAGGCCATGCGCCGCACCTTTTCGGGTGCGCCCGGCACCAGGCTGTCGATCAGCGCCCGGCAGGCGAAGCCGTGGGTACACAGGCCGTGCATGATGGGTTTTTCGAAACCGGCCATGGCCGCAAAAGCGGGGTCGACATGCAGCGCGAAGAAATCCCCCGAGAGGCGGTAGAGCAGCGGCTGGTTCTTCGAGGGCGCCGCTTTGACGACCTGATCCGGGGCGCGGTCCGGGAACGGGACCTTGTTTTTGGGCGCGTTCGGGCCGCCGAAGCCGCCGTCCAGACGCGCGAAGAGGGTCGCCCGGCTGGTGAAAAGCCGCTGGCCGCTGTCGTGGCTTGTTTCGCTTTCGGCCACCACGAGCGCGCCCCTGTCCCTGCCCTTGTCGTAGTAGTGGGTGATCCGACCCGTGGTGGTCAGGGTGCCCGCGGCGGGGATCGGGTTGTGGAAGATCAGCTCCTGCTCGCCGTGCAGAACCCCGGCCAGGGTGATGTCGGCGGCCGCGCCGACGTGCGCGAGGAAATCGAACACCGCGGCGATCGAGAAGCTCGGCAGGACCTTCAGACGCTTCTCGTAGCAGTAGTCGAGATCCTCAAAGCCGGCCCCGACCCCCAGGGCGTAAAGGACGGCATCCTTCCACCCGTAGGGTTTGGTCAGCGGGCCGATCGTCTTCCCGAGGGCGTCCAGGTTCAGCGCCATCTGCTTGCCTCCTTTTGATGCGTTGTCGGCGCTTGTCAGGTGATCAAGGCCGGATTTTCGAATCATGGCGCCGGCCATCCCATGATCGGCACGGTGCTGATGCTGTTTTTGGGGCTGCCCGCGATAACCCGGTCGCTGTAGGCGATGTAGACCAGGACGTTGCGTTCGCGGTCAAAAAAGCGAACGACCTGAAGCTTCTTGAACACGAAGCTGCGGCGTTCGTCAAAGACGCGCTCGCCGTCCTTGAGCTCCCCGACGATTTTAATCGGGCCGACCTGACGACAGGCGATGCTGGCATCACTCGTGTCCTCGGCCACCCCCAATTCGCCCTTGATCCCGCCGGTCTGCGCACGGGCGATGTGACAGGCGATCCCCTGGACTTTGGGGTCGTCGAAGCCGTCAACCACGATCTTGTCATTGGGTCCCAGCCAGCGGAATTGGGTGTCGACCGAGCCGGTCGTGCCGCGGTCGGGGCGGCTGAAGATCCACCAGCCGAAAAGCACGATGACCAAAAGGATAACCCCGCCGATTATGATTCCGATCTTTTTCATGACCATTTGCCTTTCCAGCTTGAATGTCCACCCGGGCTCCCAACGGGCCGTCTTTACTGCCCGGCTCCTGGCTTTGGGCCTGCGCTCCCGTCCCTGAGCCGGCGGGCCGCATTTTTCACCAGCGGGTAGACCAGGATGGTCTTGACCGCCGCGCCGTGGCGCTGGTTGGCCCTGTCCATCCGTCCACGGCCGCTGGTCTCGCCCAGTTCTATCCAGTTGGCCGCCCGGTAGCATCCCCCGTGAAACCGCTGACGGTCCACCAGGGTCTCCACCAGCAAGGGCTCGATCCCGTATTGCTGCTGCCAGTCGGCGCTCAGCCGGCGCAGGGTGCAGGCCAGGATCGCGCTGGCCAGGTTGCGGATGCGCGCCAGCACCAGAAACCGGCTGTTGTTGACCACCTGCTGCAGGGCGGCCTCGCGTCTCACGTCGTCCCAGCCGATCCATTGGTCCCTTGCCTTCATCCGCCAGGCAGGACTCGAAAACTGGATGCATCCGAGGACTTCGGGCCGGGGCCGGCTGACGGATACCAGATACTGAAGCCGTGCCCCGAAGGGCATCGCATACCCCAGGTAGTGGTAGCGGCTGAGCAAATCCCGGAACAGGTCCCGCTGCTCGCGGGTCTGGACGCGCTGCACGTCAAGGGGCGCGAAATCCTCCACGCTGCCGGCAAGGGCGCTGTAAGGCGCCTGGCCCGGATCCGGTGCGATGCTCTTCTGGGGGCCATTGTAGCCGGTGTGCTTTTTCCCGGGAAGCTTCAGGAGCCCCTTGGCTTCCAGAAGCTCCAGAAGATCCAGGCACTCCCGGGCCTTGAGTCCGCCCCCGGAGCGTTTCCACTCCAGCAGCTCGCAGACCGTATGCGACAGCTCACGTCGGCTGATGCCGCGGCAGGTAGTGACGATCTCCCGGATCAGCGCCACCTCGTCAGCGCCAAACTCTCGACCACAAAACCGTTGCGGCTTGCTCATGGTTTGCATACCATCCTCCTTTCGCTATCATTCCATAGCGAAAAAATGGCACGCTGTCCAGCGGAAAAACAACTCCGGGTGATTGGCGTGATTGGGTTCGGGTCAAGCGATACCTGACAGAAATAAAAAAACATTTAAAGATAGCCACGACACCCCTCCTTGCCAACTAAAGTGAGACGCCGCACCCTTGAAAAAATAGTTTAGGGCGGATAGGAGTCCCATCTGTGAAAGCGATGCGTGCGCCCGGACCGTCGGAGGTCCGGGTTTCACACCTGACCACATGACGCTGGCAGCGCGCGAAGAACGGCTGCGGCGGCAACGATCACGTTTCTTTAAGCGCAGAAAGGGGATGGCGGTGCGATACGATTATGATCTGATCTGCATTGGTTTGGGGCCGGCGGGGATGGCGGTTTCGGCCATGGCCTCGGAGATGGGGTTAAAGGTGTGTGCCATCGAAAAAAAGGCGGTCGGGGGTGAATGCATGAACGTCGGCTGCATCCCCAGCAAAGCGCTCTTGCGTATGGCCAAAACCCGCAGCGCTTTCGACAAGCTGGCGGACATGGAACTTGAGCCGACCCCCAAGCCGGCGGTGCGGCAGCCTTTTCGGCGCATTCAGAAAAGCCTGGATTTCATCAGCCAAAAGAAAACCATGTCCATTTTCGCCAAAACGCACCTGGTTTACCAAAAGGGTCCGGCCCAGTTTGTTGATCCGCACACCGTGACCGTGGCGGGTGAAAAATACCGGGCCAAAAGAATCTTCATTTGCGTCGGCACGCGCCCGCAAATGCCCGCGATCCCGGGCATCGAAACGGTGGATTGCCTGACCAACGAGAACCTTTTCAAACTGGCGGCCGTGCCCGAAAGCCTGATCATCGTCGGCGGCGGCGCGATTGCCTGCGAAATGGCGCAAGCCTTCGGCCGTTTGGGAAGCAAGGTCACCCTGGTGGTTCGCGGGCCGCGATTGTTGTGGCGCGAGTTTCGCGGCGTGTCGGAGATTCTGGAAGACACGTTCGAGAAAGAGGGCATCGTCGTGTTGAAGGAGCGCAAGCCGCTTAGCGTCGAGCAGGTCGACGGGCGGGTTTTGCTGCATACCGATAGCGGCGAGACCGTGGAAGCCGCGCGGTTGCTGGCGGCGGCGGGCCGAAAGATGGATTTCGGGCCGTTGTCGCTGGACAACGCCGGCGTGCGCTTTTCGGAGAAAGGCATCGTCGTCGACAAGTACCTGCGGACCTCGCAGCCTCACATTTACGCCTGCGGCGATTGCAACGGGTATCGCCAATTTTCGCATGCGGCGATGCATCAGGGCATGATCGCGCTGCTGAACGGCATCCTGCCGTGGCCCCTGAAGCAGGATTTCCGAAAGTTTGCGGTGCCTTGGACGACATTTACCGAGCCCCAAATTTCGCATGTCGGTCCGCGGGAAACGCAGTTGACCGAGCGCGGCGTCAAGTTCGAGGCGATTGAAGTGCGGTACGAAGATTACGGTGCGGCCATTGCCGAAAAGGTCGACGTGGGCTTTGTGCGCGTATTGGCCGATTCGTTGGGTAAAATTCATGCCGCGACGATTGTCGGCGAAGGCTCCGGAGAAATGATCAACGAATGGGCGCTGGCGGTTCAGAAAAAGATCCGCCTGCACGATGTGATGCTTTTACAGCATTCTTTTCCCACCATGGGCTTCTTGAGCAAACGCGTCGCGGAGGTCTGGATGATGAACCGCATGCAGTCGAAAACAATTCAGCGCGGATGCCGTTTCCTCTTCAGGCTTTAGGCCGCAACGAATCTTTCCGAACGGGCGGCCTGCGCGCCGGCAGGTTCGGCGGCCGCCGGAGGGGAGGGTAAGCAAGAGACGTCGACGGAGCATCCTGAGTACCGCGCCGACGCGCTTGCCATACTCGCCCGCCGCCGGTGCACGCTCACCGGCAGATGGTCCGCTCTGAATGTCGGGTGTGTTGCCGTTGAGGGACCGGGGGCCGCTGCGCGGGTTTCAGGCCGCGGCCGTGACCACCTGGGTGCCGTAGATGCGGTCGGTGAATTTCACGTACCAGGCCGCGGACTGGACTTGGATGATGTAGGCCATGGCCACGACCAGGGCTGCGGTCGAGCCCTGGGGTCCGAAGGCGTTGATGGCGATGGCGAGCGCGATGGACAGATTCCGCATGACCGTGCCGTAGACCATCGCGATGGCGTCGTCGCGGGTGAGCAGCAGCCGGCCAAGGAGGGTGCTCAGAAGGTAGTTTGCCATGTACACCAGGGCAAGCGGCGCCAAAATGGCCAGGAGCAGATCGGGCGCGCCGGCGATGGCGCGGGCCTTGAGGGACATCGCCACGAACACGATGCCGAGCACCCCGAGGGTGGAGAGCCCCGGAAAGCGCGGGGCCATCCGCGTCTGAAACGTCTGCTGCCCGTAGCGGCGAATCAGGGCCTGCTGGGTTGCAAAACCGAGCGCCATGGGCAGGAAGACGATCACGAGAATCTGCTGCACCACGGCCAGGAGATCCACCCTGATGGCCGCCCCCAGCAGAAACTTGACGTAAAAGGGGGTGGCGATGGATCCCAGGGTGAGCCCGATCACGGTCATCTTGACGGCGGCCGCCGTGTTGCCCCCGGCAAAGCCGGTCCAGGAAATCGTCATGCCGCTGGTCGGCACCAACCCCGCCAGGAGCAGGCCGAGGGCCATATACGGCTGGTCCTGGAAGAAGAGGCGCCCGACGCCGTAAGCCAGAAAAGGGATGACCCCGAAATTGATCAACTGGCTGAGGAACTGGGCCCGCCCGTCGCCCCCGGAAAAAACCCGGCGGACGTTGAGGGTGACCATCATCGGATAGACCATCAGGAAGGTCAGCGGGACGATGAGGTTTTTCAGAAATGCGGGGTCGTAAAGGGTGCCATAGCCGAAGCCGAGCAGCATCATGACGGGGATGGCCGTAACGAGGTTCTGATTGATCCGTTTAAGCAGCGTCCACATGGCGGGTTCCTTTCAGGGGGTTGAAACAGCGTTGAAACCGACGATGCCCCCCTCTCCAAAACCCGTGCCGGAATTGTCCCCTCTGCGAATTATGCATGTAACTGTATGAATCTATGACCCATTATCGTTTAACAAAAAATCGCTTGACAGCGGCGGCAGGCGTTACATAAGTAACAGTAACGATTTCTGTAGCGCCACTATGCCATCAAGGTAACGCCTGAGGCCCTGCCCCCATGACCCGAGTAGAACCCTCATTCGCCGACCTCATGATCGACGCCATGGCCGAGGGCGTCTTCACCCTGGACGCAGCCGGTCTTATCACGCTCTGGAATACCGCCATGGAGCGCATCACCGGGTACCGGGCCGCGGAGGTGATCGGCAGAAGCTGCCGGGTGCTGAACTTCAACCGCTGTCTGCGCAAAGAGTGCCCCGAGGGCATGGCCGACTGCGGCATCTTCGAGTACGGAAAGGTGGATGCCAAGGAGTGCGCGCTGCGGCACCGGGACGGTCACGACGTGCCCGTCATCAAAAACGCCCGGGTGGTGCGGGACCCTTCGGGCAGGCTGTTGGGCGTGGTGGAGACAGTCACCGACCTGACCCGGCTCAAATCGGTCGAGCAGCAGGTTGAGGCGGCTCGGCGGCGCCTGGGCGAGCGCCACCGTTTCGCCAACCTCATCGGCAAGAGCGCGGCCATGCAGACCGTCTTCGACGCCGTGCAGCAGGCCGCCGCCAGCGACGCCACGGTGCTCGTCTCAGGGTCATTGAGTGGCAAATTTCTTTCAATCAAGAATCAAAGATCAAAAATCAAGAA
>JAABRJ010000493.1 GCA_011390985.1 Desulfobacteraceae bacterium | reverse complement strand
GGAAAGCGGCACCGGCAAGTAGCTCGTGGCGGGCGCCATTCATCACCACGGCCGGCGGGCCGAGCGCCCCTTCGTCACGGTGAACTGCAGCGCGCTCTCCGAGAGCCTGCTGGAAAGCGAGCTTTTCGGCCACGTGGAAGGGGCCTTTACCGGCGCCATCCGAAGCCGCGTCGGCCGGTTCGAGGAGGCCGACGGGGGCACCCTTTTTCTCGACGAAATCGGCGACATCAGCCCCTTCATCCAAGTCAAGCTCCTCAGGGTGCTCCAGGAACGGGAAATCGAACGGGTCGGCGATTCCAGGCGAAGGAAGGTCGATATCCGGGTGATCGCGGCGACCCACGGGGATCTGGCCCGGCAGGTCGAGGCCGGGAGCTTCCGGCAGGATCTCTACTACCGCATCAAGGTGTTTCCGATTCGCATGCCGCCCCTGAGGGAGCGCCGTGAGGACATCCCGCTTCTCACCCGCCATTTCCTCGACAAATTCAACCGCCAGACCGGCAAGGCCGTCGAATCGGTCGCCCTCGAGGCCATGCGGGCCCTGATGGCCTGGCGCTGGCGCGGCAACGTGCGGGAACTCGAAAACGCCATCGAGCACGGGTTCGTGCTCTGCCGCGGCCCGCGGATCGAGCTGGCCGACCTGCCCGTCGAGATCCGGGCCGAGCCTCGGGTGCCGGATGATGCCGTGACGGACGGAGCGCTGTGCGCGCGAAGGACCGCCCTCGACCGGCAGGGGCTGATCGATCTTCTTGCGGCCTGCGGATGGAACAAGGCTGAAGTTGGGCGCCGCACCGGCTACAGCCGGACCGCCATCTGGAAATTCATGAAGCGCTGGGACATTCCCCTGGCACCCCCCGAAAACCTCACCGAACGGCCGTCGTGAACGGCTTTAATCCCGTTTCGTTGCGAAGTCCAAACTACCGGCTGGCCGTCCACGATCCTTAAAGCGATCCGGCGCTGCGCGCGCGGTTCGAGGGGTCGGGACATCTTTCTCCGGCAGGCTGCGACCCGCTTTATGGGTCGTGGTGAGGGGGGGGGGTGAAAATTCCCCCTCACCCGATTGAGGAGCTTGGCGGCTAATCCTGTTCGCGGCCAATGAAACGATAGACCACAGCGCCCAGGATCCCTCCGACAATCGGGGCTATCCAGAAAAGCCAGAGCTGCGCAATTGCCCAATCGCCCACAAACACCGCAACGCCGGTACTGCGGGCGGGGTTCACCGATGTGTTGGTTACCGGGATGCTGATCAAGTGAATGAGAGTCAGGCAAAGCCCAATGGCGATCGGCGCGAAACCTTGGGGTGCCCGTTTGTCAGTGGCGCCCAGAATGACAATTAAAAACATCATGGTCATGACCACCTCAGTGATCAGGGCCGCCGGCAAACTATACCCGCCTGGCGAATGCGCGCCGTAGCCGTTGGAAGCAAACCCCGCAGACAGATCAAAGCCCGCCTTGCCGCTGGCGATGAGATACAGAACACCACCGGCCGCAATGCCGCCCAGGACCTGCGCAACGATATAAGGCAACAGCTCTTTTCCCGGGAAACGACCGCCAGCCCAGAGACCAACCGACACTGCCGGGTTGAGGTGACAGCCGGATATGTGCCCGATCGCGAAGGCCATGGTGAGCACGGTCAAGCCGAAGGCAAGTGATACGCCAAGCAGCCCGATGCCGACATCTGGGAACGCAGCAGCCAAAACCGCACTGCCGCACCCACCAAGAACCAGCCAGAAGGTCCCAAAAAATTCCGCGCCATACTTGTTCATATTTTCCTCCTTCGCTTTGGTGGTTGTGATGCCAAATAAATACGGGTTTACCCGTCGTTTCGGCCTGAATTTGGAGATCGAAACGGAACTTGTCAATGAAAATGAGGCGCCGGATCGTGGAATTGAAATATTTGAAGTTCCGGTTTCCCCTCGATTTAACGGCATTATGCCCCGCAGGCGGCATCGGGGGCGGCGGAACAATGATCGTTTCAGGCAAGCCGCAACGGGAAAATATTGTTACGACGCTTCATTTGGGGTGGGATATGCGGGCACAGAAATTGGCGTTCATGTCAAAGTTCAAATTGAAAAGCCGCCATGGCGCACACCTGTCGCGCAGGATCGGGTCCTTTTTCCGGACGATCAGGTGGTGCACCGCGCCGGGGCGTCTATGCGGGCGGGCTTGACGGGGCATGGCGAAAAAAAAGCAAATCAAGCGAAATTTAACAACTTATAAATCAATGGACGTCCCCTTTCTTTCCTTCGTCATTGTCGGTCAGACACTTACAATAAAATCATCGCCAGAATGGGGTTTTTGTACATCTTGGTTCTCCAATTCCGGTATTCCACCTCCATTTATTGCTGTCACAGTCTTCGTTCATGTCATATAGGTCATATAGTTTGTTTCCCGTGGTAAGGTTGAGCTTGATCGTGTTGTTTTCACCTTTATCTTCATCTTCAACTTCAACGCGGATCCCCGCTACTATATTTTCCTCCCCAGGGTTGATGCCATTGTGTTTGACAACGTTAGCGGTTAT
>JAABRJ010000492.1 GCA_011390985.1 Desulfobacteraceae bacterium | reverse complement strand
GTTCATCATCCTGCTCTGGTCACTGTACACGGTTTCGGGTGGTATCCTCCTGCGCGGCACCTTGCGCGGCACCCCGATTGTCAACACGGGCATTTTGCTGATCGGCACTCTGCTGGCCTCCTGGATGGGCACCACCGGGGCTGCCATGCTGCTGATCCGGCCTTTTCTGCGGGCCAACACCCACCGCAAAAACCGGACTTTCATGGTGGTGTTTTTTATTTTCCTGGTCGCCAACGTGGGCGGGTCGTTGACGCCGCTCGGGGACCCGCCTCTCTTCCTGGGGTTTCTGCACGGCGTGTCATTTTTCTGGACCCTGAAAGTCCTGCCGCACATGCTGGTGGTCTCGATTCTGCTGCTGGTAATCTACTTCCTGCTGGACAGCTACCATTACCGCAAGGAAGGCGTTAAGGCCCCCGACGACGGGGTCAAGGAGCCCTTGAAGCTGGTGGGCATCCACAATTTCATCTTCCTTTTCGGCGTCGTCGGGTCCGTGCTGATGAGCGGCATCGTCGATTGGGGGGAGGTCACCACTTTGGGAATTCATCGCGCGGTTCAGGACTGGGTGCGCGACGGGCTGCTGATCGGCATGGGAATCCTGTCCATGGTGACGACGTCCATAACGATTCGAGAAGACAATGATTTTACCTGGTTTCCGATCATCGAAGTCGCTTACCTCTTCATCGGCATCTTTATCACGATGATCCCGTGCCTGCTCATCCTCAAGGCCGGGCCGAAGGGGGAGCTGGCCTTTCTGATCCAAGGCGTCAGCCGGCCGGTCCATTATTTCTGGGTGACGGGCGCGCTTTCCGCCTTCCTGGACAATGCCCCCACCTACCTGACCTTCTTCAACACCGCCCTGGGCAGCTTTTTTGCGGGCATGCCGGAGGCCGAGGCCGTGCCGCTGCTGATGACCGAAAAAGCGGTCTACCTCCAGGCGATTTCCACCGGGGCGGTGTTTTTCGGGGCTATCAGCTACATCGGAAACGCCCCCAACTTCATGGTGCGATCCATCGCCGAAGAAGCCGGCACGCCGATGCCGAGCTTCTTCGGCTACATTCTCAGGTTTTCCCTGTTGTTTCTGATACCCAGCTTTGTGATCGTCACGTTGGTTTTCTTTTGACCACAGGAGGGGATGGTATGAGAATCGAAAAAGTCCTCTTTCACACCCGCTTCCGGGATTTGGCCTTCAATGCCCTCGAGGTGCTGCTGGAATTGCAGAAGGCCGGTCTGCAGGAAGTCGTTTTGACCTACGTGATCCCGAGAGAGGAGGTCGCCTTCGTGCCCTACGGGGGCTATCTCAAGGATGCGGCCGAGCAAATGGAGGAAGTCGCCCGTTTGCGTTTTGAGCAATGGCAGGAGTTCATTTCATCCAAGGGCCTGCGCAGTAAGGTCCGGATCGAGACCGGCACTTTGAACGCTAAAATCCTCGCCGTGGCGGAAGAGGAAAAAGTGGATCTGATCGTCACCGGCCGCAAAAAGAGATCCGCTTTTGAGAAAGTATACGTGGGCTCTCACGTTCTCGATATCCTTCGCCGCAGCGTCCGGCCGGTTCTGATGGGCAAGTACATGGTGCAGTACGAGTGGGCCGGGGAGGTGTTGACCCGCGTCAACGACCACATTTTCGACCGCCCGCTGCTGGCCACCGACTGGTCCAAGCCTTCCGAAAACGCCCTGGAGCTTATCAAGTCTTTTAAAGGGCTGGCCGGGAAAGTCCTGGTGGTCCACAATATCGGCGCCAAGATCTCCAAGGGGCTGGATGTGACGGCCCTGAGGGCCATCGAGGACGAGAGCAAAAGGCGATTGGACGATTATTGCGGGCGGATCGAGGAAGCGGGCCTGAGCGCCGAATCCTATCTTTCCGTCGGTAAAACAACCCTGGAGATCCTCCGTCAGTCGCGGGAGCAAAAAGCCACCATGATCGTCATGGGCCGCACCGGCAAAGACTGGCTCCAGGAGTATTGGCTGGGAGGCGTTTCCCACCGGGTCGCGGAGGTCTCCGAGCTGCCGGTGCTGCTGGTGCCGTGAAATAAAATACGTTTCGGAATGTTTGGCCGATCGGCTGGTTGGCAATACCGCCAACCGTCTCATTGCCCGACTCAAAAAGCGGCGGGTTCGCCATGATCGAAAATCTGCTGGATTCCAGGATCGCGATTGTCGGGGGCGGGCGTTTTTGTAAGATTTTTCTAACCTACCTGTACGACAAGATTTTCAAGGACCGCAGGCCCGCCGTTCTCGGGGTCGCCGATATCAATCCGCATGCCGAGGGACTTCTCTTTGCCGCTCAGATGGGAATCTTCACGACCCACGACTACCGGGAGCTATACAATTTTGAGAACCTCCAGGTTCTCATTGAAATGACAGATGACCCTTCCCTCGGCGATGTGATCAACAAAACCAAACCCGAAAGCGTCCAACTCATCGATCACATCACAGCCCGGACCATCTGGAGTTCGCTGCAGTTCGAACGCGAAAAGCGTCAGGCGTTGACAGAGCTGAAACATCAGGATGCCATAACAACAAATATTTTAGCACACTTTGAGAAATTCGCCGACCGCCTGGCAATGGTGATCAAAAATCGTAATGAGCGCTATCTTGAAATCGAAAAAGAGCTGATTGGAAGCGAGCGCACCCTGGCCCAGATCATTCAGGGCAGTACGATGCCGACCTTCGTGATCGACCAGGATCATATCGTCACCCACTGGAACAAGGCCATGGAACGTCTGTCGGGAACGACGGCCGAAGAAATTGTCGGTACCGACAGACAGTGGCTTCCCTTCTGGGAAACGCAACGTCCCACCATGGCCGATTTGATTCTGGAGCAGGCCGGGGAGGAGGCCCTCAGGGAATTATACGGGACATCATGGCGCAAGTCGGCCCTGATCGAAGGCGCTTACGAAGCCGAGTTTTATTTTCCCAACCTCGGCCCGAATGGAAAGTGGTGCTGGTTTACGGCCGCCCCGCTCAAGGCGCCCCAGGGAACGATCGTCGGGGCCATTGAAACCCTGTGGGACAAGACCGAAGACAAGAATGCCGAGCGGGACCGGGAGCGTCATACGCATCTGCTGACGGAGACGGTCCGGGCACTGGCCGAGAGTGAACGCACGATGACGCAAATTATCCAGGGCAGCACGATACCGACCTTTGTCATCAACGAATCTCACATGGTGACCCATTGGAACAAGGCCCTGGAAAGGCTGACCGGTTACAGCGCCCATGACATCGTCGGCACCCGCAAGCAATGGAAAGCCTTTTACCCGAACGAACGCGCAACCATGGCGGACGTTATCATAGCGCAGGGCGACGAGGCTGAGATCAAAAAACTCTACGGGACGAAGTGGCGTCAATCGACGCTGATCCAAGGCGCCTTCGAGGCCGAGGACTTCTTCCCACATTTTGGCGAGAGCGGCAAATGGATGTGGTTCACCGCTTCGCCGATCAAGGCCCCCGACGGAAGAGTCGTCGGTGCGGTTGAAACCCTGTGGGATAAAACCGAAGACAAAAAGGCGGAAGAGGAGCGGGAACGGCACAATCGGGAGCTGCGCGCCCTGTGTTTGATTTACACGGCCCTGAACGTATCCGATAGGTTCGATGAAGGCATCCGTAAGGTAATTCAGATCGTGATGGACTTTCTCGAAGCCGACGGCATCTGTCTGTACTTGCTGCGTGCTCGACGAAGGCAGCATCATCCACCAGGTGGCCCGCGGCGGCGGATTTACGGTTTTCGAAAATTTGCCCAAAGGCTTCGACGACGAAATTTGCTTTCTCGAGGAGAAAAAGCTGGTCTCGCTGGCCTATATCCCCATTCGCGCCGAGGGGGAAAAGACATCCGGCGTCATTCGAATCGGGAGTCAAAAACCCGGACATTTCACCCATGACCAGCGGGACGTGCTGGAGTTGATTGGAAACCGGATCGGCGTGGCCATCGAAAACGCGATGCTGCAGGAGCAGTACATCAAATCTGAAGAGAAGTACCGCACCCTGTTCGACAGCGATCCGAACCCGATTTTTATCCTGGATGCCCAGAATTGTAGAATCCTTGACATCAACCAGCGTGCCTTGGACAGTTACGGCTATTCACGGGAAGAGATGCTGGCCCTTAGCTTCCTTGAACTGGGTGGCGGCGATGAAGAGTTGGCGCAGGCCTTGCGGACCCTTTCCCTCGACAAATCCCTGCTGTTGACCAAAAGAAAACACTACCGCAAGGGGCGGCGCCCTTTTTTCGTCAATATCAACATCAGCGATGCCAAATACGGTGAAAGCGAGGTGGTGATCGCATCGACCACCGATATAACCGAGAGCGTCGAAAAAGAAACCCAGCTGATCCAGGCCAGTAAGCTGACAACCCTTGGACAGATGGCCGCGGGAATCGCCCATGAGATCAATCAACCGCTCAATGTGATCCAGGTATGCGCGGATTTTTTCCTCAAGATGATCGACCGCGGTCAGCCCATCAGCGAAGAAGACTTGAAATCGATGGCAGGCGATATCGGCCGAAACGTCCAGCGGGCAGCGGCCATCATCCAGCACATGCGGGATTTTGCCCGGCAGTCGGGGGCAACCCGAAGCAAGATCGATATCAGCGATCCCATCCGCGACGTTTTCAAGGTCCTCGGCCATCAACTGCGCGTCCATGAAGTCGAGCTGGTCCTCGAGCTCGACCCGAACCTTCCCCCCATCCTGGCCGATCACAACCGGTTGGAACAGGTCTTCATCAATCTGGTGACCAACGCCGTCGACGCCATGGACGAAAAACGCGGCTGGCCGGAATACGACCATGTCGAAAAATTGCTCAAAATCAGATCCTTCCTCGAAAACGGTTTCGTGGCGGTAACCGTCTCGGATACCGGTATCGGCATGAGTGACGAGGTCTTGGCCAAACTGTTCGAACCATTTTTCACCACCAAGGATATCGGCAAGGGGACGGGGCTGGGCGTATGCATCAGCTACGGCATTGTCAAAGACTACGACGGCAGCATCGAAATCGAAAGTAAAGTCGGTGAAGGCACCACTTTTAAACTTTCATTTCCTGCTGCAAGGCCAACCGAAGAAGAATGAACAGGATCCTGCTCGTCGATGACGAACCCGATATAGTGCGGGTGCTAGGCATTTCCCTCAGGGCCGACGGCTATCAGGTGCGGACCGCATCGGGTGGCGAAGAGGCTCTGGCCATTTTCGCCCGCGAAACGCCAGAGCTCGTCATCACCGATATCAAAATGCCCGGTATGAATGGGATCGAGGTTTTACGGGAAGTAAAGAATATCAACGCCGAAACTGAAGTGATCATTATCACCGGCCACGGTGACATCGATTCGGCCATCGAGGCTCTGCAATACGGGGCCTCGGATTTTATCAACAAACCGGTGCGCGACAAGCAGCTTGCGATCGCCCTCCAACGCGCGCAGGAAAAGATTCATATCAAACAGCAGCTGCGGGAGTACACCACCAGCCTCGAGCAAAAGGTCGCGGCGGCAACCCGTGAGATCCGGCGCCGCTCGAACTTCCAGGGCAAGTTGATTCGAAGCTCCAATGACGGCATCGTGGCCACCGACGAAGATTTGAAAATTGTCATTTACAACCCCGGCGCCGAGCGAATTTTCGGCTATCCGCATCACAGCGTGGTTCATCGCATGCAGGTCCAGGACCTCTACACGCCGCAAATCGCCGATTTGATTGTTACGGGGGTGACCCAAGCAAGCGGTTTGCAAGAGTTCCCCTGGCAGGAAACATCGATTCTGTCTGAAAACGGCGATATCATTCCGGTTCGGTTTTCGGGCTCGATTCTGCATGAAAAAGGCCAAAAAATGGGGAGCGTCGCTTTTTTCCAGGACCTGCGCGAAATCAAGCGGCTCGAGCGCGAATTGCTCAAAGCCGAACGGCTGGCCGCCGTCGGTCAGACCGTCGCCGGGTTGGCCCACGGGCTCAAGAACATTCTACACGGACTCAAGGGTGGCAGCTATCTGGTTGACTTGGGGATCAAAAAAGACGATACTGAAAAACTTAAAAGCGGTTGGGACATGATCAAGCGCAACATCGGGCGCACCTCTGAAATGGTCATGGACCTCTTGACTTACTCCAAGGAAAGGGAGCCCGAATTCGAAGACTGCTTTCCGAACGAAATCGCCGCGGAGGTGGCCGCGCTGCTGGCCGAGAAGGCCCGGGAAAGTCGGGTCGGGATAAAAAAATCCTTGGACCCGTCCATTCCGCAGGTGTCGATGGATCCGCGCATCATTCACACCGCGCTGCTCAACCTGGTGACAAACGCCATCGATGCCTGCCTGTTCGATGAAGACACCGGGAAGGAGTGGCAGGTTGTGGTTGCGACGACTCTCGAAGATGACAATACCATCCGGTTTGACGTCTCCGACAATGGCGTCGGCATGAGCAAAAATGTCCGCGACAGGCTGTTTACCTCTTTTTTCAGCACCAAGGGGCACCGGGGAACGGGGCTCGGCCTGATGGTGACCCGCAAGCTCGTCGAAGAGCACGGCGGGCGGATCGACGTGGCCTCCAGCCCCGGTAAAGGAACCACCTTTACCATCCATCTGCCCTTCGAGGCCGCCGGTGAAAAAAAGACAACATCCAGAAAAATTAAAAAACGGTAGACAAGGAGGATTCACCATGGGTAAGAAAGTTCTGGTCGTCGACGATGACCCGGATGTCCGCTTATTTAACGTGACGGTTCTCGAAGAAAACGGCTACACCCCATTGGTGGCCACCAATGGTGAAGAGGGCAAAAACCTGGCCAAACAGGAAAAACCGGATCTGGTCATTCTCGATGTCCTCATGCCCCGCGAAAGCGGCATTCGGTTGTACCGCGAACTGAAAACGGACAAGAATCTCAAACACATACCCATCATCATGCTGTCCGGAATCGCTGAAAAGTCCTTTCTGCGTTCCCAAAAGGTTCTGGCGGAGTTCGGTGACACCCCCGTTCCCGAGCCCGAAGCCTATCTCGAAAAACCAGTGGAGGCCGAAGAGTTGGCTGCGACGATCAAAAAAATTATCGGTTGATGCGGCGTGTACCCTTCGGCGCCCTTTGACAAAAGACGAAACACGCCATGAAAATCAAGAAACTGCTGTTTGTCACCAAATTCGAGGAGCTGGGGTTCGACGCCCTCCAGTCCCTTTTGAGTCTCCGGGAAGTCGGCCTCGAACACGTGGTTTTCGTCAACATTATCGAAAGAGAGCGGGTGGCCATGCGTCGGGGCACCGGTTACAGCAAGGAAGCCGAAATCCGCCTGCGCGAAACCGCAAACATCCGCTTTATCGATTGGGCGGAGAATCTTTTCGAACAGGGCATGGAGGTCGGCGCCTACATTGTCGTCGGCAGCTTGGTGGGCGAGGTGATCAAGGCCGCCCAGAAAGAGGAAGCAGACCTGATCGTCGTCGGGCGGTCCCAGAAGGGCGTGATCGAGCAGTTGTACGCGGGGTCGGACATCACCGAGTTGCTGCACCGGACATCCAAGCCGGTTCTTGTTTACAAGTACCTGTCGGAGAGTTCGTTCGCCCTCGAAAAGCCTTTTGAATCGCCCATTCTTGCGACCGACTGGTCACCGGCCAGCATGAGGGCCATTGATTTCCTGAAGGAACTCAAGGGAATCATCCAGAAAATCCATGTCGTGCACGTTGCCGACCAGAAGCAGCTCAGTGGTTCGGCGATGGCGATTCAGAAAACGCGCAAGAAAATACGCGCTAAATTGGATGAGATCTGCAAAACTTTCGAAGCCGAAGGGATTTCCGCGTCTCCGCATGTCTACATCGGCGACCCGGAACAGGAGATCGAGAAGGCCGCGCGGGAATGCCAGGCAACTCTGATCGTCATGGGATCGTCCGGAAAAGCAAATTGGGTGGAACGATGGCTCGGCAGCACGCCGCGAAACATCGCAGAAAAGTCTGATTTTCCAACCCTGCTCATCCCGCCAATAAAGTTATAGATGCAACTGCAGGATTTTTCGCACGGTCAATAAATCAAAAAAAATTGTGCAAAGACCCACCGCATTGGATTGCACAATTGATTCGGCAGAGCCGTCATGCCCCGTGATTGAGGCCGATTTTATGAAAATGGGTCATTTGAGGCGGGCAGCAGAAAAAGAAGACCGAAGCTAACGTTCAACAGGAGGGATTAATGGCGGTAATTACGATTTCAAGACAATTCGGCGCGGGGGGTAAAACCGTCGGAAAAATGGTTGCCGACAGGTTGGGCTACACGTTCGCCGATGATGGCATCATTCAAATGGTGGCCGAAGCGGCCAATGTGTCGCCCCATTGGGTCGAGTCCATCGAAAAGGAAGCTGGCGGCAAGCTTTCCCGGGTCGTCTCCAGCATGGTTTCAAAACGCCTGGTGGACCGTATTTTAAAGGATGAACGCGGCTACATGGACGAAAGGCTTTACCTTGATTACCTCGTCGTCATCATCGCGCAGATCGCCGAAGAAGGCAACGCCGTCATCCTGGGGCGCGGCAGTCAATACATTCTCCACGATCATCCCGACGCGTGCCACGTCCTCTTGATCAACGACTTCAACAACCGCGTTAAATTCATGACGGAGCACTACGATTTTTCCGAAAGCCAGGCCGCTAAGGTCGTCAACCGCGAAGACAAACGCCGGCTGAATCTTTACCGCAAGATCGGCAAGACCGATTACGACAATCCGGTCCTCTACCACCTGGTGGTGAATATGGCCAAGATGGACTTGCAGACGGCGGTCCGGCTCATGTTGAACCTGGTGCCGTCTAAATAAAGGCTGTGCCGGCACGGGGGACGAGACGATCAAATTTGACGATTCCGCAGAAATTGGACTTTGCGGAACCCTCACGCTGCACTAAAAACCAAACACCTCGGCACACGGCTTGCCGAACGCTCCCAGGCCCCTCACACTCATGGATTGCGACGGCCTTCCATATGCCGCCCGCGTCGGCCGGAGCGTCGTGGTGCGCTCCTACGGCAGGACCTGCCACGCCACCGGCTTGAAGCCCGGCTGTGGCTGCGCCCCGAAAGCGCTCTCGGCGGAAGTGCGAAAGGTGCACCAGCAGTCCGACCTTCTCCACCAACACGCCCCTTCCATGCGGTCTTCATGGCCTCCGCACCGGAAGCTTCTCGGTCGACTTGATCGCCGGGAGTTTTCGAGAAAAGATCAGCCCCTCTCCCGCACACATTATCGAATTAGGGCGGGTGCAGGGCGTGGTTTTTTTGCGGCTTGACGCCCACTGGCCCCCCATTTTATATTTCCCGTACACCGTCAGCACGATGAGCCGTGAGCCCCGACGAGCAAAAGTATGACCTGTACAGGCGGGCCCGGACGAAACATGATTAGAGGGTTCACAGAAGTCTCTGTCGTTGAAAATAAAAAGCACAATCCCTCAGAACTGCGTGAAATGAGAAAGGAGTGAAGGTATGTATCGATTCAAACGCCTTTTGGTAGGGATTTCCTTTGCCGATCAAGACGGGGCCTCAATCCGTTACGCTGCAATGATCAGCAGGCTGGCACGATCAGAAAAAGTCGTGTTCCTTCACGTGGCAAGCAGCGTTGACCTCCCGGAGGACCTCCTGGAGGAGTATCCGGATCTTTTTCAACCGGTTGGTGACTATGCCCAAGAAAAGATGAAGAAATTGGTTGGCCAATACTTCGATGGCCACCCCGAAACCGAGGTCAGCTGCCAGGTCGTCGAGGGGTCGCCGCTGATCGAGTTTCTGCGCAAGGTCAAGGAAGAGGATGTCGATCTCGTCGTGATGCGCAAGCGCGGAGAGCCCGGGACCGCGGGGACGCTGTTTGAAAAGCTGGCCCGCAAGGCGCCCTGTTCCGTGTTGTTTGTGCCCGAGGGCAGCAAGGCGTGGTTCACCAATATCCTCGTTCCGGTGGATTTTTCGGAAAACTCGCTCGATGCAATGGAAGTCGCCGTAGCCATAGGCTTGGCCGCCAGCGGGATCAAGGAGATCTACTGCCTGCACGTTTACAGCGTTCCCATCGGCTTTTACAAGACAGGCAAGAGTTATGAGCAGTTTTCAGAGATCATGAAGGGCCACGCGGAAAAGCACTATGAGGAATTTATCAAAAAGGTTTACCTGAAGGGTCTTGCCGCAGTTCCCATATTTAAGCTGGAAAGGAAGGAGTATAGGGGTGTCCAGGAGGTGATAAAAGACCGGGGAATCTCCCTGGTCGTTATCGGCGCCAGGGGGAGAAAGGCGGGCGCAGGCGTGTTGCTCGGGAGTGTCACGGAACACCTCATTAACATCACCACCGTCCCCTTAATGGCGGTGAAGAAGAAAGGAACCGGCATGGGCCTCCTCGATGCGCTTCTGAAGCTCTAAACGTGCCCATCCCGGCACCCCTGGTGCATCCATGGGACTTGCCTTGTTCTTGTGTGACCTGGTGATCCCGGGGGCGTCGCCCCCGAGTTCCTGGAAACGAACCTTGTGCGGCAGAATTTGGGGCCGGAAGTTGCGGT
>JAABRJ010000491.1 GCA_011390985.1 Desulfobacteraceae bacterium | reverse complement strand
GCTTGCACACGGCGCGCTTGCACCCGTGCATCTGACTGCAGCGGCGGGCGGCTCAAGTCTGAGCCTCATCGGAAACATCCAAAACGTGCTCTCCGCCCCGCGCCTGGACCTTCGCCTGGACCTTGACCTGGTGCTGGGGGAATTGCTGGCGGGATTGACGCCCGTTCCGCCGCTGGCCGGCCACCTCGCCGGTCGCCTGACCGCCCGGGGGGACCTGCAGAACCCGGATCTGGATCTGGATCTGGCCTGCGACGACGGTGTTCTGGGGGAATGTCGGATCGATGCCGCCCGTCTCAGGGCCAAACTGCAAGACCGACGGGTATCCCTGGAAGAGCTTTTTCTGGCCGCCGGCGACGGCACGCTCGGCATCCAAGGCGACGCGGATTTCACCAAAACTTTTGCCCGGGAATCATGGGACCTGCCAGCGATGCTCCAGGCTGCCACCTATTCCCTTAGCCTCAAAAGCCAGGGGCTGCGCCTGGAAAAGATCTGCCCCTATCCGGGCCTTCCGCGGGGCCGTATCGACGCCGACCTCGCATTGACCGGTCAAAGCCTGGTGCGCAAAGGGCTTTCGGCTGCGGTCAGCCTGCGCGCCGACGCCCGGGATTTCGCCGCGACAACCGACACGGCCCTGCCGACCACCGATTTGTCCCTGCAGGCCAAGGCCCGCCTGGAAGGCCATCAGATAACCCTCAGCGGGCTGACGGCGTCTGCGGGCAGCCTGCAGCTCCGCACGGATGGCAGCTTTGATTTCCACAGCCGGGCCCTTTCAGGCGCTTTCAGCCTGCGGGCGCCGGATCTGGCCCCGGTGCTGGCGGCCTTCGACCAGATGGGGGCCGAGGGCGAACTCGCCATCGAGGGCCGGGTAGCGGGCACCCTCGAGCGGCCGGCTTTCAGTTTCCAGGCCGAGGGCAAAGACTTGGCCTTCGACCCCATCCGGCTCGGCCGGCTGGGGCTGGCGGCCGAGCTGGCCCCCAGCGGGGTCCTAACCATCAGCGAACTGTCCCTCGACAACCGGGGCTCACGGGTGAGGGGCAGCGGCACGGCGGGGCTTTTCGACCCTGAGCGCGGGTTCGACCGCGACCTGCCGATGGACCTCGCGTTTACCTTCGAGAATTTGGAGCCTGGAGACTTTTTGGACCGCCGCGGCACCAGCGGCCGCCTCCAGGGCGTCCTGCGTCTGGACGGGCGCCTCGGCGACCCGCGGGCGGTCTTGTCGCTGACGGGTACGGAGGTCGCTGTTGAAAACGTGCGGGTCGGCGACCTTGACGCCGCGCTGCGGCTCGAGCAGGGCCGCCTGCAAATCGAGCGTCTCAGCGCTCGCAACCGGCGTTCAGTCGCGGCGGCGAGCGGCGCCATGCGCCTCATGGATGTCGCCACCGGTCGGTGGCTGGAAGATCCGGCGCTGCAGGTGGATGTCACCGCGGACGCCCCCCAGCTTGAAGATTTCAGCCCGCGGCTCAAAGGCCGTGCGTCCCTGGAGGCCCGTATAACCGGCAGCCTGCGTCGCCCGCTGGGCACCGTGGTCCTGAGGGGGGTTGACCTCGACAGCGGTTACCAGAAATTGTCGGGCCTGCACCTCAGCGCCGTGTTGGAGAGCGAGCGGGTGCGGTTGGAGCGCCTGGAGATTGCCGTCCCGGGGGGCCAAACCCTGGCCGCCCGGGGCTGGCTTGGATACGACCAGTCGTACGCGCTGGAAGTCGAGAGCGACGGGATCGGCCTGGAGCAGATCGACCTGCTGCACCAGCATTTTCCGGCTGCCGAAGGCCTTGCCGCCCTCACCCTCAAAGGCCAGGGCACCCTGCAAGACCCCCGGCTCGCGGGGCAGTTGGCCGTCACCGCTGTTCGCATCAACGGCAGCCCCGCGGAGGACCTGCGCCTGAACCTCGGACTGGAAAAGGGTCTGGCGCAGCTCTCCGGCCGTCTCAACTTTGACCTGGCGGCCAGCTACGACCTGAACACGCGGCAGTTTGAGCTGCGCGCATTTTTCCAGGACACGGCCATTGCCCCTTACACCCGCATCGCCGGCCGGCCCGATTTCAAGGGCCGTCTCAGCGGCACGCTGGTGGCCCGCGGCACGCCCCAGCGCAGCGCGGAGATCACCGCGGCAGCGGACATCTCCGCGCTTTTGCTGACTTACCGGGACACCCCGCTGGTCGAAGCCGGACAGCTGCGATTTGCAATGGCCAACGGCCAGGTGCAGGTCCCCCGCAACCGTTTGACGCTGCTCGATGGCGGCTGGCTCGAATTTCGGGGGCAAGGCGGCATCCAAGGTCCGCTGGATTTCGAAGCCGCCGGCGTCTTGCCGCTTCAGGCCCTGGAGGCTTTTGTGGAGGATCTCGACAGCCCCCAGGGGAGCCTGCGGGTCGATAGCCGCCTGGGCGGAACCCTGGCGGCGCCGGAGCTTCGCCTGGAGGTGGTTCTGGCCGATATCGGTTGTGACCTGCCGGGGTTGACCACCCGCCTCCACGACCTCAACGGCAAGCTGCTGCTGACCCCCGAGAGCCTGCGGGTCGATCAATTCAAGGGCATGCTGGACACCGGGAGTTTCGAACTGGCCGGAGAACTCGATCTGGAAGCCTTCGCACCCCGCCAGGTGGACGCCCGGCTGACCGCCACCGCCCTGCCCCTCGGAGTGCCCGACACGCTTGACGTGCTCTTCAGCGGCGACCTGCGGCTCTCGGGGACTCCGCAGAATTCCAGCCTGCGCGGAACGCTGACCCTGATCGAGGGCCTCTACTACCGGGATGTCAACCTCAGCCCGCTGCGCAGACTGGAGCGTCGGCCGCCGCCGGCGCCGGCCGCAGCGCGCACCTTCCCCTACCCTTTTCTGGAGAACCTGACACTGGACGTGGCCGTGAACCACCGCAACGCCTTTCTGGTGGACAACAACCTGGCCTCCCTGGAAATCATCCCGGACCTGAGGATCGGCGGCACCCTCCAACGGCCCCTGGTGGACGGCCGCATTCAGGTGCCCTCCGGCACGATAACTTATTTCCATCGGAGTTTCACGGTCGAAAAAGGGGTCGTGGATTTTGTAAGCCCCTACCGCATCGAACCCCTGGTCGACATCGAAAGCGAAACCCAGGTGCGCGGCTGGCGCATCCGTCTGGCGGTTTCCGGTCCTCCCGACAACCTGGAGTTCACCCTGACATCCGACCCGCAGGAATCCGATCAGGACATCCTCTCGCTGCTGCTGGTGGGCAAAACCACCCGTGAGTTGATTGCCGGCGAGGGCGGCAGCAGCGCTTCGCCCGAACAACTGGTGGCTCAGCTGGTGGCCGGCAATCTGGTGGAGGAGGTCAAGAAAACCACCGGCATAGACCTGCTGGAAGTCGAGACCTCCGGCCAGGGTGAGAACGGCGAGGATGTCGGCACCACCATCAAGGTAACGGTGGGAAAAGAACTTTCGCGCCGCCTGATGGTCAAGTATGCCACCCAATCCCGGGGAGGTGAGGTCGTGCAGCGGGCCGAAGCCGAATACCGGCTGCTGGAGCATTTCCTCTTTACGGCCTTCCAGGACAACCTGGGCGTGTTCGGGGGCGCCCTGTCATTCCGTCTGGAGTTTCGCTGATGTCGCTGTTTCCGCCCCTGAAACCGGCCGCTGCGCGCCCCCCTTGTTTAATCGGCCCCACCGGCCGCCGGCGGCTCGCGGGGCCCCTGGCAGTCCTGGCGCTCTGCTGTCTGGCGGTTTTTTCGGCGGCAGGCGCCACAGGCGCCGAGACGCCGGGCGAGGGCGGCGCGGCGCTTGCCGCGGTGGTGCTCGACATCCGCAGCCACCCCGGCGATAAAACCGACTGGCAAGCCCTGGGCCGCAGCCTGGTGCGGTTGAAAGCCGGCGACCGTCTGACCGCCGCCAGTCTCGATGCGGCCCTGGCGGCCCTGGCGGCCTGCAAGCGGTTTGAATATATCAACGCCGATACCGTCGACACCCAAGCCGGGCCGGTGCTCACCTTCACCCTGACCCCTTTTCGCCGGATCAAGGCCATCCACATCCAAAACGCCGCCCCCCTGTTTGCACGTGACATCCGCAACCGTCTTAGCATCCACACCGGCGGCCCGCTTCCGCAGGGCAGCCTGGCGGCTCAGGCGGCAGCGGTGGAGGCGCTTTACCGGGAGGAGGGGTTTGCCGCGCCCCGGGTCGAGGCCCTGACCCGCCTTGATCCGGCTGACGGCCATTACCGCATCCGTTTGATTGTCGACCCAGGGTTCTGGTACCGCCTGGGGGAGCTTTCCTTCGAGGGCAACCGCGCCCTTTCCGCAAGCCGGCTGAAACTTCACATGGGTGTTTGGCGGGCCAACCTGCTCATTGGCAGCGCAGCGCGTTTCATCGAAAAAACCCTGACCGCCGACATCCAGCGCCTGACCGCCCGCTACCGCGCCCAAGGCTTTGCCGACTGCCGAATCACCCCGATTGTCACGCGCGACCCCACCCGCGGAGTCGTGGATGTCCGGCTGAGCGTTTACGAGGGCCCCCGCTACCAGGTCGACTTTGACGGCAACCAAGCCTTCCGGGATCGGACCCTCAGAAAAGACCTGGTCCTGTTCCAGGAGGGAAACCACGCCAACCGGGGGGTCCGCAAAACCATCCGCAATATCCGCCTGCGCTACCACCAGGCCGGGTACGGCGATGTGGGTGTCAAAGCCGAGCAGACCACCGCTACCCGCGAGGAGCAACCGGCGGTGCACCTGGTGTTCCACATCATCGAGGGGCCCCGGACGGTGGTGGATGCCATCACGCTGAGCGGCAACCGGGCGCTGGCCGCCGACGCGATTCGCCGGCAGATGGGCACCCGCCTGAAAAAGCCGTTTGTGCCCGAAACCCTGGAAACCGACATCGCCGCAACCACGGAGCTTTTCCGGCGCCGGGGGTTTGGCGACGTCACGGTTTCTCCCCAGCTGGCCTTCAGCCCCGACCGTCACTCGGTGGCCATCACGCTCGAGGTTGTCGAAGGGCCGCAGCAGCGGGTGAGCGCGGTCGAAATCACCGGCATCGACGCCCTGCCGCTGGCGCAGGCCTATGCTGCGATTGCGTTGCAGCCGGGGGAGCCGTTTCGTCACTACATGCTCAAAAGCGACGAGAATACGCTGGCCGCCCTGATATCGGAAAAAGGGTTTCCCCACGTGACGGTTGCCGGGAGCGCCACCCCGGACTCCGACCCCACCGATCTCAAGCTGCGCTTTGCCATCGACCAGGGGCCGGCAGTCGTAAACGGCCGGATCTCATACGCCGGGAATCTGCGCACCCGTCAAAGCATTCTCGACCGTGAGGTCGGACTGCAGACCGGCGCAGCGTTCTCTCTGAAGCAGGCAACCACGGCCCAGCGCAATCTGAGAAATTTGGATGTCTTCAACGCGGTCCAGTTCACCACCGTGGGACTGCCCGAAAAATGGGAACAGATCGAATTTTTTGCGGACCTGGAAGAAAAAAAACCCTACTTTTTTGAACTGCAGAGCGGCTTCCAAAGCGACACCGGCTTTTTCGTCGACACCCGCCTGGGAGACCGAAATCTCCTCGGCTTGAACCGCAGGATCACCCTCGGCGGCCAGGTCAATCAGACCGGCTACCGCGCCGAACTGGAACTCCAGGACCCCAACCTCTGGAGCACCGGCACGACCGCCGCCTTGAGCCTGTTCAGCGAGCGCATCGAAGAGTTCAACAAAAACTTTGAGACCCGCGCCTACGGCGCCGTTTTGGGTTTCAACCGCAAATGGCATGAAAACTGGCGCGGCGGGTTTAGCACCCGGCTGGAGCGCCGGGAGCAAATTGCCACCGGTGACGGCGAAATCACCGACACTGCCGTCGAACTGGGGCGCCGCACCCTTGTCGTCACCACCCCCTCCTTGCAGTACGACACCCGTGATTCCTTCATCCGCCCCACCAAGGGCCTTTTCGCGAACTTTGGGGTGGATATCTCCAAAGGGGTTGAAAACCCCGAAGACGATTTCCTCAAGTATCGGCTGGAGGGCCGCGGTTTCTGGAGCCCGCTGACGCGCCTGACCCTCGCCGGGGCCACCCGCCTGGGGCACATCGCGACTTATGGCGGCAGCCGCGATGTGCCCGAAGATCAGCTCTTTTACCTCGGCGGCATCGGGGACGTGCGCGGGTATGAGGAAAACCTGCTGCGCTTCGACGCCAACGGTGATGCCGTGGGGGGGCGCGACTCGCTTTCGGGCAGCATCGAGACGCGCATCGACCTGGGCCTGGACTTCGAGTTGACCCTCTTCTACGACATCGGTCGCCTGAACGACAGCGATGGCGCCGTGGGCGAAAACGGCTGGCGTGACAGTGTCGGCGCAGGACTGCGCTATATCACCCCGATCGGCCCGCTCGGCATCCTCTATGGCCACAAGCTCGATCAACGCTCTGGCGAAAGTGCCGGCCAGTTTCATTTCTCCATCGGTTATTCCTTCTGATAAACGCCTCCCCGGGATCGCAGCCCGGATGCGGCCGGTCTTCAACACCTCGCCGGAACGGCTTTTTCAGGCTGCAGGCCCGGGTCTCGCGCCTGCCCCTGCTTTTCGTTCTCCCACGGCCGAAGAGCCAGCATTGGTTTCGGAATTCTTGAAAAAAAAACCCGTCCGTGCCAGAATCCAACCCAGTCCAGGGTCGATCTCAGGATCTTTGCGGCGATCGTGGAATTGACACCACGCGCGCCAGAGAACCGGGAAAAGCGTGGGTTTGGCGCACATATCCGATTTGTGAAGCGCGAGGGGGACACGATGCCGCCCTACCGGATCATTCTTGCCGATGACCATGCCATGCTGCGGGAGGGCATCGCCAAGCTTATCAATGCGGCAAAAGGTCTGCAGATTGTCGGCGAGGCATCCGATGGTTTGATGCTCTTGAAGCTCCTGAACCATACGACGCCCGATATGGTCATCATGGATGTCTCAATGCCCGGTTTGAGGGGCATCGAGGCCGCCCAGGAGATCAGGAAAACCTATCCCGGGGTGGCCATCCTGTTTCTGAGCATGCACAAAAAGAAAGAATACCTGCACCTGGCGTTGGCCACCGGAGCCAAAGGCTATATCCTCAAGGAGGATTCCGGCAGCGAACTGATTCAGGCCATCGCCGCCATCCGCAAGGGCAAAACCTACCTTTCGCCACTTTTCATGCAGGACGTGCCTGCGGATCTTATCCCCACCGGCCCCGGCAGCGATCATCCGCCCTATGAGCCGCTGACGGCCCGTGAAAAGCAGGTCCTGCAACTGATCGCCGAGGGTAAAACCAGCAAAGAAATCGGAGCGCTGCTTTTCATCAGCGTCCACACCGTCCACAGCCATCGTAAAAACATCAAAAACAAATTGGACGTGAGAAAAAACGCCGACCTGATCAGATACGCCATGGAAAAGGGTTACACCGACCAAGAGTAAAAAAGCGGTCCTCGCGGCGCCGGAGGATGGGCTGTGCAGAAGAACCACACATAACCGGCGCAAGCCGGCGCGGTATTGGGCCTTTCAGAGCAAGCCGGGAGCCGACGACGCCCGGGGGGTGAGCCCGAGTGACGCGGGGCACGCGCGGAAATGCGGCCCCGTTTTGGCTGAGTGCCGGTGACGAACCTTACAGGCCACCCGTTTCAGGGCGCATTGCGCTGCTTTTGAGTACGGTCAAAATATTGTTTGAGCTTCTTCTGCGCACGGCCGTAAACCGTGGCGGCCGGGTAGGTGCCGAAGCGGTTGGGCTCCCCTGCGGGCATGCCGGTCAAAATCGCAATGCCCTCGGAGGCGGTGTGGATCGGGTAGATGTGAAAGCGCCCCTCGCGCACGGCGTCCACAACGGCGCGCTTGAGCATCAGGTTGTGAACATTGCCCGCAGGAATTACCACCCCCTGGTCGCCGGTGAACCCTTTGGACTGGCACACCTCGAAAAACCCCTCGATCTTCTGGTTGACCCCGCCGATGGACTGGATCCGCCCCTTCTGGTTGACCGAGCCCGTAACCGCAATCCCCTGTTTCATGGGCACGTCCGAGAGACTCGAAATAATGGCAAAAAGCTCCGCCGAAGAGGCGCTGTCACCGTCCACCCCGGCGTAGCTCTGCTCAAAGGCGACGCTGATGGTGAGGCTAAATGGGTAGCGCTGCGCAAACGTGCGGCCCAGATAGCCGCTCAGGATCAAGATACCCTTGTCGTGGGTCCGGCCGCTGAGGTCGGCCTCGCGCTCGACATTGATCACGTTGGGGGCCC
Source organism: Desulfobacteraceae bacterium (assembly GCA_011390985.1). Lineage (GTDB taxonomy): Bacteria > Desulfobacterota > Desulfobacteria > Desulfobacterales > JAABRJ01 > JAABRJ01. The sequence continues at coordinate 2,319 of JAABRJ010000491.1, read as the reverse complement.
CCAGATAGGTTTCGGCGGTGATGCGCGCGGGGCGTCCAAAGGAAATTTCGCCGATCTGGTGGACCGCAAGTCCGTTGACCTGCCCGACCGCGGCGCCGCTCACGTCGATCAGGATGGTGCCGTCGGCGTATGCCTCGCGGATCTTTTCCTCGTAAAGATTGTTTCGAAAACGAAACTCGCTGAAGGCTTTGACCACCTCGCTGTCGGTGACCGTCTCGACCCCTTTGCGCCGCGCCCAATAATCGGCCTCCTTCAATACGCCGATCACCTGTCCGAACCGCAGTGAAAGTTTGCGCTTATTGGCGGTTGCCTTCTGCCCGTATTCGACGATGGCCGCCGCCCCGTCCGGTGTGAAGGGCAACAGCTGCTCCTCGCGGCAGACGCGCGCAATGAAGCGCGCATAGAGTTGAACGGTCAATGCGCTACGCTCGACCTCGTCGTCAAAATCCGCCCTGACCTTGAAGAGCTTGTTGAACTTGGAATCGTTGTCCTGAAGGGCCTGAAACAACTCGTAGCCGCCGAGCAAAATCACCTTGACGTCGATCGGGATCGGCGCCGGTCTCAGGCCCACGGACCCCAGCAACGGTCCGGCGGCCAGGTCTTCGATGTGGAGCTGTTTGTTCTGCAGGGCGCGCTTGAGGCCGTCCCAGACGTGGGCGTTGAGCAGCACCTGCTCCATCTCCATAATCAGCGTACCGCCGTCGGCCGTCAGCAGCGAGCCGGCCTTGACCATGGAAAAATCAGATGCCAGGGTGCCCATCAGGGCTTGCTTCTCGATGCGCCCAAAAAGGTTCTGGTAGGTGGGATTGGATTCGAAGATAACCGGTGCGCCGCGGGTGGTGCAACGGTCCACGAGAACATTGACATCGTAGCGCACCAGGTCGTTGCGGGGTCCCGACAGCCCGCCCGGGGCCTGGGGCCCCTGACCCTCGCCTGCCGCCTCGCTGGCGAAAAGGGCGGCGTTCTCGACGATGTCCTGCTGCAATTCGTCCAGAAACCCCAAAATTCCGGCCAACCCGCGGTATTCTTCCTTGAGGATGCTCAGCCGGTTGCCGACCACGAAACTCGCCACCTCGGCGGTCAGCTTTTCAATTTCGTTCTGAAGCGCCTGTTTCAGGCGCCCGATCTCCTTGCCGGTGGACTCCAGTTCGGTTTGCACGGCGGCAATGCTCCGTTCGATTCCCTCGCGCTTTTCCTCCGGCAGCTGGTGAAAGGTTTCCTGGGTGGCGGGTTTGCCGTCGATGATCGGCACCGGGATAAACCCCGACGGGGTTCGGCTGATCTGAAGCCCGTGGGCGGCCGCCAGCTTTTCCAGCTGGTCCAGCAGGCGGGCGCGTTTCTCGCTGTAGTCTTTTTCCAGATGGCCCTTGCGCTCCAGATAGGATTCATTTTCCAGTGCATTGGGAAGGGCGACCTTGAGGTCCTGGACCACCCGGCTGATCTTGCGTGCAAAAAAGGCCCCCTGCCCGGCGGGCATGCGGATGGCGCGCGGCCGGTATTCGTCCTTGAAGTTGTTGACCATCAGCCAGTCGTCCGGCGTCGGGCGGTTGGCAGCAAAGCGGCGGCTGAGGTCCCGGGAAATGGTGGACTTGCCGGTGCCGTCGCGGCCGGTCACGAAAATGTTGTAGCCCGGGCTCGCCATTTCCAGCCCAAAGGCAATGGCCTGAACGGCGCGTTGCTGGCCGATGACTTCATCCAGAGGCTCCAGTTCGGCCGTGGTGGTGAAATCGAACAAATCCGCATCGCAGGCGCATCTCAGATCGGCTGCGGCCAGTTCACGGGGGTCGGCCATACAGGTGTCTCCTCTGCAGAAGGGGCTCACGATTGTTATTCACGCGCTTTGCTGAGAACGGGCCGTACTGAAAAGAAATATGGGCCTGAAGACCGGTTGGCGTGTTCCGGCAGGCGGCCGACCCAAAGCCCGCCAGGTCCCTCAGAGCCACTTCTTGCGTCGGAAAAAAACCAGCATTCCGGCGGCGGTCGCAACCACAATCCCCCAGAACCACAGGTAGCCCCAAGGCCATCTGAGCTCCGGCATATACACGAAATTCATCCCGTAGATGCCGGCGACAAAGGTGAGCGGAATAAAAATGGTTGCAATGATGGTCAGCACCTTGATGACCTCGTTCATCCGGTTGCTGACCGTTGAGAGATAAATATCCACCATCCCCGAAAGGATGTCGCGATAAGATTCGATCGTGTCGACCACCTGGATGCAGTGATCGTAAATATCCCGCAGAAAAACGCCGGTCGCCTCAGTGATGAGATCCATCTCGCGCTTGCTCAGACTGCTTAAAATTTCTCGCAGCGGCCAGACCT